>NZ_AZAX01000054.1:0-25308 GCF_001021175.1 Marinitoga sp. 1155
GTATATGTTTATAATATTCTGCATTTTCTACTGTATATTCCATTTTTTCCATTGCATATGTCGTTAATACTAAATAACTATACATTATTGCTTTTATGTATTTTTCATCTAATCCCATGAATATTCTGTTGTCCATTTTGTTCAGTAGGCTTTCTATTTCTTTTGCAAAGCTTTTTATTTCTCCATCTGATAGTATCTTTCTTACCGCTATTTCTATTGGCTCTGGGTCTATGTATTCTGTTAGTTTTTCTTCTATGTATTCTGTGAAATATTCTGAGAATATTTTTTTCATTGAGTAATTTGGTATTTTTAGATATGTTATTATTCCTTTTTTTTCAAATGTCATGAATCCCAGATAGAATAATAATGATTTTATATCTTTTATTTCTATCCTTTTTCCTGGGTTGAACATTGTTGTTAGTTCTGTTAATTCTGTTTTTCCTGTTAATAGTATTTCATTTAATAGTTCCCCTATTATTCTTTTTGATGTTGTTTTTTCTCTTTCTTCTTTGGTTTCTTCTTTGTCTATTTTTACTCCAAGCAATTCTCCTAAGCTAAATAGATTTTGTACTTTTTTGTAATCACTCATTATGTTGTCGTCTATTATTTTTTCTGGTGGTTTTTTTTCTGAAAAATATTCTGTTATAAAATACCATGTCTGGATTATATACTCTTTCTTTTGCGTTTATGTTGAATATATATCCATTATAATTTTCCTGCATTTCTTTTAATAATTTTTCTGAATATATGTCATAATATTCCAATAATTCTTTTACTTCTTCTTCTTTGAATCCTAACATTTCGTTGAATTCTGGAGATAATGTTATGTTCATTGTTATATTAAAACCACTGGTTAATGAGTCCAGCATTATTGGACTTACACCTGTCATGAATAGTCTTTCTATTATTGTTTTTGTTCCTTTTTTTATTTCTTCGTAGAATTTTCTTACAAATCCATGTTTTGTTACACTGTCTTTGAATAAATCAAGGTTAAAACTCAATAATTCATTTGCAAAGTGATCATATTCATCTATTAATAAATATATTGGTTTGTCTAATATATCAATTGCATTATTCAAAAAAGCTCTAAGTATATCTGCTGGTTCTGTATATTCCTTTTCTATTTTTAATTTTACTTTATATCTATTGTTGAAATTTTCAAGCGAAACTATAATGTTATTTTTAAAACTATTTATTAATTTTTCTTTATTTTCTGTTTGTATTCCAGAAAAATTCATTTTTAAAATATAATAATTGTTTTTTAACGATGTTGGATTTTTTCCTATGTATAAGTCTTTAAATAATTTTTCAAATTTCTCTGCATAATTGATATCATAATACTTTGCAAGTGTATCTAAGAACAATGTTTTTCCAAATTTCCTTGGCCTTAAAAACACTATATTAGTTTCATTCAATGATTCTAATTTTTCTATATATCGTGTTCTGTCTATATAATAATAATTCTGCATTATTACCCATTCAAAATTTTGTTTTCCATATGGTATTTTTTTTTCATGGCTCACCTCCATATAACATACTTTCGGTAGGGCATTGGATTAAAAACTTTTGAGCTATCGCTCTCCTTTTCCCTTAGATTTTTTATACCTAAAAAATCTAAGCGTAAATGGAAGCCGTCAAAAAAACAGGACATTTTTTTTGAGTGAAGCTTTTTCATGGATGAAAAATCTGAGCGACGGCTGAGAATGAATAATTTTAAGGATAAGCAATCGAGCTGCCTGAGTGAATTTGACTTTTTAGACATCGTAATAATATCTTTATTTTAATTTTTTTATCTTAATATCAACATGAATTTAAAATATTGTTTTAGAATAATAAAAAACCAAATATCCTATTTGGATATTTGGTTTTTTGAATCAAAGATATATTTTTATAAAAATAACTCTCAAAAAATTTTTCAATGATACTATTTCTCTAAACATTCAGTTTTTCAGTATCAATAATAAAAGTCAAATTGGAATTTTGATTGATAATATTTTTTAAATATTCCCCTGCAGAAGTATCTGAAATAACCTCATCAGGTACCTTTTCTATTTTACTTTTATTTACTCTAATAATTTCCTTTACCTCATCTACAATTAATCCAAAATCTTTTTCTTTTCCTTTTACTATTATTATATTTTTTGAATTGGTATTCTTATTATTAAATTTTTCGCTTAAATCTATTAGGGATATTACTTCACCTCTGATATTCACTACATCTTTAACATTTTCGTTTTCCAACACTGTAACTTCTCTTACCTTTTCTATTTCTATTGCATAATCTTCATCAATTAACTTGAAAATTAAAAACAATTTTGACTCATCAATTGTCTCTTCATTTTTTTCATTTTCGTCTAATACAATTTTTTCTATTTCTATTCCCAACTCATCAAAAATTTTTTCTAAATTTAAAAGTGTAATTATTTCACCATTTAAATTTATTACTCCTGTAATTTTTGAATTTTTAGAAGTTACAGGCAATTTGTTTATAGACCCTATTTCTACACTTGTAATATTTTTTACTTCCTCTACATGAAGTCCAAATTTTATACCATTGATTTTTATAATTATTAATTCTTTTAAATCTAATTTATCTTTTTTAAATAACGCATTTAAATCTATAATTTGTATTATTTCACCTCTTAATGTCATAACTCCTTTTACGAAATTAGGCATATCTGGAACAGAGTAAATCATCGGTTTTTTTACTATTTCTTGCACATTTTCTACTGGGATAGCCATTATTTCATTTCCTAATTTAAATTTCAATATTTGAAGTAAATTTTCATACTCTTTTTTGGTATCTTCTCTTGTTATTTCTTTTGTATAATCTTTAAGATTTCCTTCAAAAAGATTATCTATTTCTATAACTTTATACAAATGTTCATTTTTTCTAATAACTGTTGAAAATTTATCATTATTTATTTTTTCTATTTCCTGATCTTCAACATCAATTATTTCAGAAGTATCATCAACTATAATGCCCAAATTACTTCCTTTTTTTGTTAAAATAACAATTTTCGAATCACTTAAAATAGTGTTTCCAAGACTTAGTTTATCTTTAATATTCATTATAGGTATAGTTTTATTTCTTAAATTAATAACTCCTATTATGTAATTATCAGAACCTGGAACTTTTACAATATTTTCATATTTCACAACTTCTTGAACATTAATCATAGGTATTGCATATTTTTCTTTATCTAAAATAATACTTATATATTGTGGCATTTTCTCACCACCTTTTAAATTTTATTTACTTTTTTACTCATTTACATTATACTACATTTTTTAATTTAATTTAAATTGTTCAACAATATCTTCTAACCTTTTAGCTAATTCTGTTGACTGTCTTGCTTCAGATGAAATATTTTCTATATTTGCTGTTTGTTCTTCGGACGCAGCATTAATTTCTTGGACAGATCCATTTATTTTCGTAACATTTTCAGACAAATCTGTCATTGCTGTTGCAATCTCATCAACAGATGCTGTTTGTTCCTCAACACTGGCAGCTATGCTCTCTAACTTTGCGGTAATTTCTTTTATTGATTTTAATATTTTACCTAAATTTTTACCTGCATCATTTGAAAGTTCTGAGCCCTCTTTTACTTTTTCATTTATAACACTTGAAACCTTCATCGCTTCAGTTGAAACAACCTGAACACCTTCTACTACTTCTCTGATCTCATCCGCTGCTTTTCTACTTTCTTCTGCTAAAACTCTGACTTCATCTGCAACTACCGCAAAACCTTTACCTGCTTCGCCCGCTCTTGCCGCTTCTATCGCAGCATTTAATGCCAATAAATTTGTCTGTTCTGCTATATTTGTAACTGTATCAACAAAATCTTTGATTTTTATTGCACTATCATTAAATTCCCTTACAACCTTCTCAATTTCAAAGGTAGTTTCTGTGATTTCTGCCATTTTATCTATAGCTTTCTTTACAGTATTTCCTGCTTCTTCAGCTTCTTCTGTCGATTCATGCCCAAATTGAGCAGCTTCTGTTGCACTATCAGCAATTAATTTTGTAGCTGAAGAAATTTCTTGAACCGATGCTGTTGTTTCTTCTATAGATGCTGTAACATTTTCCATCTCTGAAGCAATGTTTGTAATTGCTGTTGTTGTTTCTTGAGTAGCTTCTGCTGACACTTCTAACGTATCTGTAATTTCTTTCATTGAAGATATAAGAGTGATGCTTTCTTCTTTTAAGTCTTGCATATCTTTTTTAAGTTGTTTATGCATTTCTTTGAACATATTTATCAATTGGCCTAATTCACTTTTATCTTTAATATCTGTAATTTTAACTGTATAATCTTTTTCAGAAAGTTTCTTTGCATAATTCATTAATATTTTTAGCGGAGTTAAAATAGACATTATCAATACTATAGAGAATAATATGCCAATTATTAAGGAAATTACAATTACTGTTATACCAAATTTCTTAGACTTTTCAATCATCGCTTCGTTATTTATTACAATTTCTTCAGCTTTACTATCTATAGATTTTTGAAGTTTTTCAAAAGAAAGAATAGCTTTATTTCCAACATCTTTAAAATTCTTTGAATCTTTTTTTATTGCTTCAACAGAATCATATGTTTTCAATAAATCCAAGTATGAATTAATATTTTCAATGGTTTCTTTTTGTAATTTTTTCAAATCTTCATCCAAATCTAATTTTGATATATTATCAATAATCTCTTTTAATTTATTTTGAGCATTATTTTTTAGATTTTTATCATTAAATGCTAAATATTCTGCTATATTTTTTCTTGCTTCCATAAAATCTGTTGAATATTGTCCAATATTTTTCATGTTATTTGAAGCTAACATTAAAATATTTTCATTATTTTGAACAACAGAAAAAGCGTTGTTGCTAATTAAAAAAATAATTAACTGAGATATTAATAATACAAACACTATTAACCAAATTTTTGCTTTTAATGTCATCTTCCTTCCCCCTTTGAATGAATTTTATGAAAATGGGTTTTACTTGATAAACTATCATAGATTTCTTTTATCTCCAAATGATATTGTTTAAAAATCACAAGAATTTTCGGATGAAAATGTGAAGGCTCAACTCTTCCATCACCTTCTGTTATTATTCTATAAGCAGTCTCGTGTGAAAATCCTTTTTTATATGTTCTTTCTGAACGTAAAGCGTCGTATATATCAGCTAATGAAACAATTTGAGCTTCTATTGGTATTTCGCCATTTTTCAATCCAAATGGGTAACCACTTCCATCATATTTTTCATGATGATAAAGAGCTATATTTTTTGCTGTTTCAAAATATGGATCATCTAATAATTTAACGGCATATATTGTATGCATTTTTATTTCTTCAAACTCTTCATCTGATAAACTTTCTGTTTTTCTTAATAACGATCTATCTGTGAATATTTTTCCGATATCATGAAGAGGAGCAAAACTTTCTATTTCTTCCAATTTTTCTTCATTTAATCCAAATTTTTCACCAATAAATCTTGAAATTTTTCCAACTCTATATATATGATTACCTGTAATATCATCATGTGCTTCTGCTATTATTGAAAGTTTTGTTGCAAATCTTAAATACGCATTTTTTACTTCTCTTGTTAAAGATTTTTCCATCCAAAAAGCCTTTATTAAATTTCCAAATCCATCTAAAAGTTTAAATGAATTTTCAGAAAAATGTTTATTGCTGCTTTTATCAATATCCAATGAAATTTTAATCCATAAATCTTTGTTTAATTGTATTTCTTTAACCAAAGTTTCTTTTATGGGAACAGTTGCTTTTAACAATAGTTCAATATCTTTTTCAGAAAAATATTCACTTTTTTCAGTATAAAGAATATTTTTAACAATCCTTATATTTTCTTTGTTTGGTATATTCCCTATTAACGATTTTATTTTTTTTAATTTATTAATATCATGCCCTCGAGCAGCAATAAACTTTGTTTGTTTCTTTTTTATATCAATTAATATAATACTTCCATAATCTACTTCAGGTATTATACTTATTGCAACATCTAAAATTTGTTTGTAGAATTCATTTATTGAATTTGATGGTTTCAAATTGGACATAATTTCTATCATTTTCATAATATTATTTGAAAATTCCTCATTTTTCTTATACAAATCTTCTAACTCTTCGGTAATTGCTATTAATTCTTCATTTGTTGATTCTAATTTTTCATTTTTTTCTCTTAATTCTTTTGTTGCTTTTAATAATGATTTTCTATATATGTAAATCATTAATAGGGTTATAAATAAAATAAAAATTCCTATAAATAATATCCAAAAAATCCACTGAGGGATCTCATTTGTAATATTTAAAAAGTATTTATTTAATAATTTATAATAAATAGAAGACTCATCGTCTTTCCATTTATTTAAATAATGGTCTATTATTTGTATAATATTCGGATCTATATCTTTTTTAAACCCATATTTTATGTCAACAGGAAAAAAAGAGATTGAAGTTTTTTGAAGATTATAAACTTTTCCATTGTAAGTTCTACTAACAACACCAGCATAAGCAACTTTCCTTTTTACTGCTTCTAAAACTTCTTTATAGGAAGAATATTCAAGAAAATTTATATGTAAACGTAAGTTTTTAGATAGATTTTTAATTCCATCTTTTCCTGTATAATAAATATCATCTTTTACAACGGCTATCGGTTTATATCTTAAATCCAATATTGAATTAAAGTTACCATCATTAGTATATAAAATACCCCAATTTGCAAAAACAGTCTCGTTATTAAATGTTATATCTTTTTCACGGTCTTTTGAATACGCAATATCAACAAGAATATCTATTTTCCCTTCTTTTAAATCTTTATATAAACTATCAAAAGCATCAAATTTATATGTAATTTTCCATTTTTCACGTTTTGAAATTTCTGATATTAAATCAACAACAAACCCGCTATACTCATTATTTTCATAATAAGTTAAAGGTGGATTATTGTATACTCCTATTATTAAGTTTTCAGAAAAGGATGTTGTGATAATAAAAAATATAATAAATAAAAGATAGTTTATTTTATAATTCAACTAACATCCCTCTTTTCAATATATAAATTTTTTTTGACCTTAATGTTAATTTTTTTTTTTTTTTTTTTTTGAATTATATAAAAACAGGTTTTCAATTAAATTACATTATAGCAAATTGAAAGTAAAGAATTGATGTGTAATCGTTACTTTATATTAATATAAAAATGTATTTGATTCATTTTTATAATTAAAAAATGTTACACTATCTTTGAATAACTCAAGATTGAAACTCGATAATTCATTTGTAAAATAATCATATTCGTCTATAACTAAACAAAATTGTATCTATTTAGAAATGCAATATTAATATTAAATATCAAAAAAACTTGACATTTTGTCAAGTAAGTTTTATAATTACAATAGGAGGGAGTTTTATGAAAAATAAATTAAAGGTATATAGAGCAATGTTTGATATAACTCAAGAGGAATTAGCAAAAAAAATAGGGGTTTCACGACAAACAATTAATTATATAGAAAAAGGTAAATATTCTCCATCAGTATCATTAGCTTTAAAATTAGCATATTTTTTTAACTGTAAAGTGGAGGATTTATTTGTTTTAGAAAAAGAAGATTTAAATGAAAGCACTTTAACGAAAGGAGTGAATTAAAGTGAAAAAATATTTTTTTATTTTTGAAATATTTTTAATATTTTTCATTACTCAGTTAGTTGCAATAAACAAATGGTTCAGTATTTTATATATAATAATAATAGGAATAGAAATATATAAAGATATATTTTCAAAAAAAATAGATGAAATGGAACGTTTTTTAAGATATAAAACTTCAAATATTACATTATACACATCTATAATTATTTCTATTTTTTTTCTGACCCTTTCAAAAATTCCTATAAAAGAAATATTTTTCTTTTATACATTGTTTCCACTACTATTAAAAAATCTACTTTATATTGGATATTTATATGAAAGAGATTTAGTTATAAAAAGAACAGGTTATACAATGTTTATTGTTTTAACTGTTTTTACATTGCTTTCAAATGGTTTTACAAAGAATATGATAATTCAAATGTTGCCATGGTTATTTTTATTAATAATAATTCATATAGCTATTAAATACAGGTTTATAGGTTCAATATTATTTTTTATTGCTTCGATATTTTTCACAATTATCATGTTTAAAAATAAAATAGATTACATAAGAATTCTAACATATTCACTGGTGGGTACTCCCATAATTTTTATGGGATTTCAAACTTTTCGAAAGGAGTGAATAAAATGAAAAAAGTTTTATTGATTATTGTCATTGTATTTATAACTCTTTATTCTTTTTCCAACAATTTCACTTATTCATTTGGCTTAGAACTTTCAGGAACTTTTTATCCCTTCATAGGTGTTTATTATAATATGGATAAACTCAAATTAGGTGGATCTCTTGGATTTATATGTGCTAAAAATGATAAAATTTCCACACAATGGAATTTCTTATTTTCACCATCAATAAATATTGGATATTATTTAACTGATGATTTTTTACTCCAAACAAACATTAGAGCAATAATAGTCTTTCCTTATCAAAATGAACAATTATATCTAGCAGGATTTGGTGCAAAATATTCAATACCCATAACTAATTATAAACTTAATATTGCATTATCCGGTAATTTTATACTTCCATTAAGTGCAGGTAAAAAAGCCTATGAAAGAAAAAAATTTTATCCAATTCCGTTTATTCTGGGAGAATATGAGTTTTGAGGTGAAAGCCTCATTTTTTTAATTTATATCATAATTTAATCAATAAATAAAAAATTCATTTTTAGATATGATATAATACAATAAAATAGAATGTCTATTTCGATTGTTTTACTTTTTAGACATCGTATAATTGTAAATAATCTGATAGATTAAATATAACACTAATTTTAGAAAGAAGGTGAGTATATGGAATTAACGTCAAGTCAGATTTTCACATATGGCGTTTTGGCTAGTATTATCGCCGGTAGTGCTACCGCACTTGGGACATTACCCATATTTTTTATGAAAAAAACAATGACAGAAAAACAACTTGATATGGCATTAGGCTTTGCAGCAGGAGTAATGCTTGCTGCCACAATGTTTTCTTTAATAGTTCCGGCTATTGATTTAGGTGGTGTAACGATTACTGTCATCGGTATAATAGTAGGAGCGATAATTTTAGAATTAATGGATACGTTTGCTCCACATGAACATTTTTTAAAAGGACATGAAGGTCCGAATATGGCAATTGTAAAAAAAGTGTGGCTCTTTGTTATAGCTATAACACTTCACAATTTTCCGGAAGGTATGGCTGTTGGCGTAAGTTTCGGTGGAGGTACTACTGAAATGGTAAAAAATGGTATTGTAGTTGCTACAGCCATTGGTGTTCAAAATATTCCAGAAGGAACAGCAACTGCTGTGTCTTTTTTGAAAGCAGGATATTCTAAAAAGCAGGCTTTTTGGTATTCTGCTTTTTCAGGATGGGTTGAACCAATTGGAGGTTTAGTCGGTGCGGGATTTATTGTTTTAATGAAACCAGCATTACCGTTTTTCCTTGCTCTTGCAGCGGGGGCTATGTTGTATGTTATTAGTGATGAAATTATTCCAGAAACACATTCTCATGGTTATGAAAGAGCTGCAACCTTTTCGTTAATCATTGGTTTTCTTGTAATGATGACACTTGACAATGCTCTTGGATAAGATGTGGTGATGGTGTTACAGGTATGATTTATTTATGGATGATTATAAGAATAACTTTGCTTGGATATGAAAGAATAGCAGGAAAAAAAATAGCTGATAATGAAGATGCAATCCTTTCTTCATGGGCATTTTTCTTCTTTTCGTTTTTATCTTTTTTCCCGTTTTTTAATTATATAACGTTATTTTCTTTAAAAGCTGCTATTTTTAGTGGCAGCATATATTCTTTATCTTTTTTCTTATACGTTTATGCATTGGCAAATGAAGATGCCTCTGTTATTGCACCATTATATAATATGAATGTTATTTTCCTGATAATAACAACCTCAATATTTTTAAATGAAAAAATTACAATTACAAAAATCTCAGGTAGTTTATTAATGCTATATGGCGTTTCATATTTAAAAAAGGACATTAATTTGAAAGAATCCTATAAAAATATTCTTAAAAGTAAAGGCGCTGTTGCCATGTTACTATCCTCAGGTTTAATGGCAATTGGTCGAACAATTGATGGATATTTTATAAAAAATACAAATTCTTTAAGTTATTCTATCTCTATATACTTAATAGTAAGCGTATATTTTTTCATTATAACAATAATAAAATACAAATCAATAAAACCTCACATTTCTATAATTAAAAGAAAATTTTCTTCATTGGTTAGTGGAGGTATTTCAAATGCATATTCATATATTGCTTTGCTAAATATGTTCAAATATATTGATGTAAGTATTGCCGAACCTATATCAATGACTTCATCTTTAATAACAGCTTTTTTTGCAAAAGTTATTTTTAAAGAAAATGTTGCTATCAGAGTTTTTGGAACTATTCTATTAATATTTGGTGCATTTATAATATACCTATAATCATAAAATATGGGATGTCAAAAAAGTCTCAAATTAAAAAATTGGATTTTAATAAAAAAACTTTTGATCTATCGCTCTCCTAAAATATTTTGATATTAAAAATAAATATGTTATAATTAGTATAACAAACTAAATTTAAGGGGGAAGATTTTATGGAATATAGAAGACTTGGAAAAGCGGGAATAAAGGTAAGTGAATTATCTTTTGGTTCATGGTTAACATTTGGCAATCAGTTAGATGTTGAAAATGTAAAAGCCTGTATGAAAGAAGCATTTAATCACGGAGTTAACTTTTTCGATAATGCTGAAGCATATGCAAATGGACTTTCAGAATCATTAATGGGTATGGCTTTAAAAGAATATAGAAGAACAGATTTAGTAATTTCTACAAAAATTTTCTGGGGTGGAAATGGACCAAATGATAGAGGATTATCGAGAAAACATTTATTAGAAGGAACATGGAATTCATTAAAAAGATTACAATTAGACTATGTAGATTTAATTTTCTGTCACAGACCTGATCCAGAAACTCCTATAGAAGAAACAGTTTTTGCTATGGATTACATAATTAGAAATGGTTTGGCTATGTATTGGGGAACATCGGAATGGAATGCAGAGCAAATAGAGGCAGCATTTGAAGCAGCTAAAGAATTAAATTGTATTCCGCCGACCATGGAACAACCTCAATACAATATGTTTGTAAGAGAAAAGGTTGAAAAAGAGTTTAAAACATTATACGAAAAATATGGTCTTGGATTGACAACCTGGAGCCCTCTGGCAAGCGGTATATTAACAGGTAAATATAATAACGGAATACCTGAAGATAGCAGATTGTCAAAATTTTCTCATTTAGCTTCACATTTAAAAGAAAAAGGACTATTAACAGATGAAAATATTGAAAAAGTTAGAAAGTTATCTGAAATTGCAAAAGATTTAGATGCAACTATGGCTCAATTAGCATTAGCATGGTTGTTGAAAAACAAAAATGTAAGTACTGTAATAACTGGTGCAAGCAGAGTAGAACAGGTTAGAGATAATATGAAGGCAGTTGAAATAAAAGAAAAACTTACAGATGAAATAATGGAAGAAATTGAAAAAATATTGAATAATAAACCAGAATAATTATAATTAAGCAGCTGATTTCTCAGCTGCTTTTTTTAATATATTTGCAATTGTTTTTTAATATTTTATAGTTGACTTAAACCAAAAAAAGAGTTATAATAAAAATGAAATCATTATAATTTTATAAAAATATCATGGAGGTGTTTTAAATGGCAAATATACCATTAATAGGAGAAAAATTCCCAGAATTAGAAGTTGTTACAACACATGGAAAGATGAAATTACCAGAAGTTTTTAAAGGAAAATGGTTTGTATTATTTAGTCATCCAGCAGATTTTACACCTGTTTGCACAACAGAATTTGTAGGATTCCAAAAAAGATATGATGAGTTTAAAAAGTTAAACACAGAATTAATAGGTTTAAGTATTGATCAGGTTTTTTCTCATATCAGTTGGATTAACTGGATAAAAGAAAAACTTGGTGTAGAAATTCAATATCCTGTAATAGCTGATGATAGGGGAAAGGCCGCAGAAAGATTAGGATTAATTCACGCTTCAGCTTCACACACAGTTAGAGCTGTATTTATTGTAGATCCAAATGGCACTGTAAGAGCAATTATTTATTATCCACCAGAATTAGGTAGAAATCTGGATGAAATTTTAAGAGCAATAAAAGCACTTCAATTATCTGATAAATCTAAAGCTGCAATGCCTGCAAATTGGCCAAATAATGAATTAATAGGAGAGAAAGTTATTATTCCACCTGCTTCTAATATGAAATCAGCAGAAGAAAGACTTAAAAATTATGAAGGTTATGATTGGTGGTTTGTTTATAAAAAATTAGAAGATTAAATAAAAAGGCTCCCGTAGGGAGCTTTTTTATTTTAATAAACTTCAGCTTGTTCAAATTATATTTATTATAAAAGCATTTTTTATGTTATAATTAAAGTAATAAACATCTTGGTGGTGAAAGTAATGAATAATATAAAAAAAGCTTTTATAAAAATTGGGTTCATATATTTTTTAATTCCTATTTTACTATTATCCACATATTTTTCTGCAAAAATTTATTATATGAATATTAGAAATGAAACCAACTTAATAAAAACAAAAATAATAGATTTAAAATCAATAATAAATTTAAACCTTCAAAATAAAGTAAACTTATTAAATACAGTTTCTGATAAAATAAAAAGCAGCGATAATGTTAATATAAATGAAATATTAAAAACAACATACGAATTTTATAAAGCAGATATAGAATACATATTTTTTGCCGATAAATCTGGACAGTTATATATTTATCCTGAAATCAGTATTCCAAAAAATTTTAATTTTAAAGATAAAAAATGGTATAAATATGCTTTAAAAGAAGAGTTTTCTCTTACAAATTCATATGCTGATATTGAAAAGACAAAAATAGTTATAACTATATCTAAAGCTGTATTTAATGAAAACAAAAAATTAATTGGTGTTTTAGCTTTTGATTTAAAATATGATAATTTACTTAAAATATTAAAAACTTTTAATTTAAAAGAAAATGAAAATTTATATATTATAAATAATGACGGGGAAGTTATTTTTAATAATTCAAATGTAAAAAAAATGAATGATTTAATAAAAAAAGGGTTGATAAATGATTTTGGCTCAATAAAGGAAAATGGAAAAACTTTTTATTATGCTAAAATAAATAATATTTATTTAGTCTATCAATTTGATGATAAAAATATTATTAAAAAGGCTTTTATAAGATCAATTTCGTACTTTTTATCTTTTCTCATTATAATATTTATTATTCTTTATCTTTTAAAAAGGTATTTAATAAAAGAAGTTATATCTCCTATAAACGCATTATCCAAAATAATAAAAGATTTTACATTAAATCTTAATAAACAAAAATTTGAAGGCTTTATTTTACCTACATCAAATCTCCAAGAAATTAATGAAATAAGCATATCTTATAGCAAACTGTTGAGTAGCGTAACAGCTTCTATTACAAATTTAAAAATGCTAAATAATCAGCTAAAGTTGATGTATTCCACTAATGAAAAGATTAATAAAACTTTTTATAATTTTTTATCTTTAATAAATCAAATAGATAATGAAAATTTAAATATAGATGAATATTTCAAATCTGTTTTAGAACATTTAATTCTTCATATAAAAGAAGCAAAATATGGGAGTATGTCAATTTTAAAAGATAATAAATGGGAATATATAGCTGCTGTTGGACATGATATTAACATATTAAAATCATTAAATATACCTGTTAATAATTTTGATTTTTCTGATTTCTATGAAGCAGTAAAAATTATAACTTACAATGAAATATTTGAAATAGACAAAGAAAATATTGATACAGAAATTTATAATAGTTTAAAAAAAGCTACAAAAAAATTTGAATATGCAATGTTATATTCTTCAAAATTAGAAGGTTGCTTATTACTTATTTCATTGGAAACACCCGATGAAAAAGGTTTTTCAAATGAAAGTAAAAAAATATTTAAAGCTTATGCAAATCTTGCAAAAATATTTTTAAACAAAAAATTTGAAATGACTAAAATAGAGAATATTTATTTTAAATTTGCAGAAAAGTTAGCCTCTATAGCTGAAGGACACGATGATATCACAGGAAAACATATATATAGAGTAGGAGAAATATCCGCTTTTATTGCAGAAAAAATGGGATACGACAAAAATTTTATCAACAAAATAAGAAAATTTGCACCACTTCATGATATTGGCAAAGTATATATTCCATATGAAATTCTTACTAAAAAAGATAAACTAACCGATGAAGAATGGGAAGAGATGAAAAATCATCCTTTATACTCAAAAAAATTATTATCTGGCGACGATTACTTTAAAGAAGCATTAAATATAGCTTTATATCACCATGAAAATTGTGATGGTAGTGGTTATCCATTTGGTTTAAAGTGTGATCAAATCCCTATTGAAGCCTTAATAGTTAAAGTCGCTGATATTTATGATGCTTTAAGGGATGATAGACCCTATAAAAAAGCTTTTTCTCACGAAAAAACTGTTCAAATTATATTAAAAGGAGATAATAGAACAATGCCTGAACATTTCCTTCCAGAAATATTAAAATTATTTGAAAAACATAATAAAGAAATAAATAATATTTGGGAAAAAATAAATAAATTCGGAGGTGACATTAATGAATTTAAAATTTGAGGCTGTTGATATCAAATTTCCATCTGATTGTAATGTTATTGTTGGACAATCTCATTTTATAAAAACGGTTGAAGATATATATGAAACTATCGTAACAACAGTTCCACAAATGAAATTTGGTTTTGCTTTCAATGAGGCAAGCGGACCACGATTGGTTAGATTTGATGGAAATGATAAAGAATTAATAGAGATTGCTATAGAAAATGCTAAAAATGTTGGAGCAGGACACTTTTTTATTTTGATAATAAGAAACGGGTATCCTATAAATATACTCTCGAGATTAAAACAAATTCAGGAAATTGTAAATATTTTTGCAGCAACAGCAAATCCTCTGCAGGTATTGGTGGCTGAAACAGATTTAGGAAGAGGTGTCATTGGAGTTGTTGATGGACAATCGCCATTAGGAGTTGAAGGAGAAGAAGATAAAAAGAAAAGATATGAATTTTTAAGAAATATAACTGGGTATAAAAGATAAAACTGGGTAATTCCAGTTTTATCTTTTATATTAAAAATGCCTGGATTTTATCCAGGCCATTTTGGTCGGGGAGACCGGAGTCGAACCGGCGACCTTCAAATCCCGAATTTGACACGCTACCATCTGCGCTACTCCCCGATATACAAATTATATTATAACATAAAATAAAAAATGTGGTATAATTTAATATGAAAATTAATTTAAATTTTATAATAGGAGTTGATACCATGAAAAAATTATTAGTTTTTACATGGATTGAAACATGGGAAAATCTTTTTGGTCAAGATAAAATAGAACAAGTATTGAAAAAAAATAATATTGATAAAACCGATAAAGGAAATCCTTTAGCTGATTTTGATGAAAATTTACTGGAAAAGATTATTAAAGATATTGCAGACTCAGTAGGAATATCTCGTTTTGAAATGATGAAAAAAACCGGTAGAGAAAATATAAATACTTTCTCAAGATGGTATCCTCTTTTCTTTAAAAAACCATCTGCATTATCATTCTTAGCAGCAATGGATACTGTCCATTTATTACTAACAAGAAGATTGAAAGGATTAGTTCCTCCACGCATTATTTATGAACCAATAAATGAAAAAAGTGCTTATTTAACCTATAAATCTAAAAGGGATTTTTCTCCGTATTTTCTTGGACTAATTGAAGGAGTATCTGATTATTTTAATGAAAAAATTGAAGTAATCAAAGTTGAAGAAAAGCAGGAAGAGGGTTTAAATGTTTTAAAGGTTAAAATTATTGGTGAAAAGCCTTATGTAAAAATTGAAAAAATGTCTATTTTTAATATATTATCTTTAGGTATTTTTAAAACATTTGAAAAGTTGTTCGTGGTATTAATGCCTATTTTTGCATTTATAATATCTTATTTTTCTTTTACATTTATTGATAATAAATTATTCGCTGGATTATTTACAGCTATTATTATGGGAATTTTAACTTTTTTAGGTGTTTTTGATTATAGAAAAGGTAGAAATATAATAAAAGATATATTTAAAAATTATAAAAATAAAAATTTTGATTATCCTGTTGTAGTAAAAGGTGCAAAAGAAATTTCTGAAATTACCGATGAATTCTATGTATTAACCGATGAATTAAGAAAAATTTTACTTGGAGTTACCGGAGATGTTCAGGAAATTGAGGGTTCTGTAAATTCTGTAACAAACTCTGCTCAAAATTTAAAGGACTTAATTGATACTATGCAGGACCTTGCACAACAGGTCGCAGATACATCAGTACAGATTAGTTCAGATACAGAAAATGTATCTGAAGCTATAAATTCTAATGTTGAAACATTATCTGAAATAGTAGAGAAAGAGAACGAAATGGTAAATTCTTTGAATAATGCTGTAAAGTCAATAATAGATTCATCTATAAACGTTGAAGAATCCTCTAATGGTATATTGGAAATGAGTGATAGATTTAAACAATTGGTTGATCTTGGAGATAAACTTCAAAATGAAGCCGAACAAATAAAAGAAATTGCCGGAGCTGTTATGAGTATAGCAGAACAAACAAACCTATTAGCTTTAAATGCTGCAATAGAAGCTGCAAGAGCGGGCGAAGCAGGAAAAGGTTTTGCTGTAGTTGCTGATGAGATTAGAAAATTAGCAGAAGAATCGAAAAAATCAGCAAATAATATATCAGAATTTTTAAGTTCTGTTTCAGCAGGAATAAACGATTTAACCCAAAAACTTACAAATGAATTCAATGAAATGAAAAAACAATCGGAAATGTTAAAACATAATTCAACTGAAAATAAAGTTGCAAGTGAAGAAATTTCAAGAATTTCATCTGAAATGAGCATACTAATATCCAGGTTAAAAGAGGAAGAATCAAAATTAGAAAACACCACACAAAATATAGAAAGCTTACTTGCAATATCTGAAGAAAGTGCAGCAACAGCACAGGAAATAAGTGCTTCAATACAAAACTTTTTAATCAATACTAAAGAAATATTAGAAGAGGTTGATAAAATCGGTAGTTATATAAAAATTCTTTATGATAATTTTGAGGGTATAAATATATAAAGGGGGAATATTGATGAATAATATTGTATATCAATTAGCCATATATCTTGGAACACCTTCATTTTATAATATACTTGGGGATTTGTTACTAAAAGAATCAAAAAGTACAAAAATGGTTATTGTACGTTCAGAAAAGGATAAATGGATTATTCTTGATTCAAAAGGATATAATCCAGAACAATTGTCTTATGATACATTTGAAGAATTACTTCTAAAACTTGAAGAAGTTAATATATTAAGATTCCCATTTAACACATATCTTCTTTTTGATGGAAAATTTAAGGATAAAAATATGATACGAATGATAAGTATGCTATTTGATAAAGAAGAAGAATTATATGAAAAATATAGACTAGAAATGGTTGTTGACAGACTCTCATATCAATTATCCGGTATAGAAAGTATTGTAAGAATGCTATCAAAAAAAATGGACGAAAAAATTTTTATGGATACATTATTAAGCAGTATTTCTGAAATATTTTTTTCCACAGCCGGTTTATACTCTACTGATAAAAAATTACTAAAAAAATTCGGAAAATTAAGCCTTCCAGATGAATTAGAACTTTTCGAAAATATGGAAAAGAATTTAAATGATGGAAAGGCTTTTAATATATTTAATTTTACAGATGAGCAAAAAGCATATTATGAAGTATTTAATATAAAATATATTATGCCATATTTAAAAAATGGCATTTTAGAATATATTCTGGTTATATCAAGAGATACTGAGTTAGAAAAAGAAGAGGCAGATGTTTTTGAAACTGTACAAAAAATTACAAGGTTTTTCTTTGAAGAAAATACAACAGAACAAGAATGACCTTGTATCTTATATATTAAAGTCTCCAATTAAAAAAAGTGCCAGCTGGCACTTTTTTTAATTGTTATGATCTTGGTTGAACAACAAATTTAATAGCAGTTCTTTCTTCACTATCGATTTTAACATCTACAAATGCTGGAATACATACTAAATCAATACCACTTGGCGCAACATAACCTCTTGCAATTGCCACAGCTTTAACTGCCTGGTTAACTGCTCCTGCACCAATAGCCTGAATTTCGGCTTTCCCCTTTTCCCTTATAATTGCGGCTAATGCTCCTGCTATAGCTATAGGTTTTGAGTTCGCAGCAACTTTTAATACTTCTACTTCTGCCATAAATCTTACCTCCCTTTTTTTACTACTATTTCTACGTGTATTAGTGGAATTGGCGCACCTGGAGGGATTTGAACCCCCAACCTGCGGATCCGAAGTCCGACGCTCTATCCAATTGAGCTACAGGTGCGTCTCAACATATATTATACTTTAAAATTGTATTTTAATCAAGTCCCTAAGAAAAATTTTTATATTTTATTCAAAATATGAATGATTTTTTTAAATAAATTTGGTATAATAGCTATGGGTGATAATATGATAAAAATTCTATTGATTTCCGACATACATATTCCAACAAGAAATAGATACGAAAATTTAGGGAAAATTAATTTTTCTGAATATGATTATGTAATAGCAACAGGTGATTTTGTAGAGGAAGATGTTTTGTTTTATTTCCAAGCACAAAAACCCATATTTTATGGAGTTTTTGGTAATGTTGATTATTATGATATAAAATATGCTTTACCGGAAAAAAGGGTTATAAGATTAGAAAATTATAATATAGGTATGATTCATGGTCATCAAGCTGGTTGGGGCGATCCTGAAAAATTAATAAAAAGATTTCAAAAAATTGATATCCTTATCTATGGTCATTCACATAGAAAAAGCGATATAATTATCAATGGGATAAGATGTATAAATCCAGGTGCTTTTTGTGAAATGAGTTATGCAAATTTATATATAAGGAGTGATGAGATATCATTAAAATGGATGCAAGTTTAAATTTGAAAATAGAACAGATTAAAGCTGAAATAAAAGAAATTGTAAAAGACAATACTTTATATGTAGCTTTTTCTGGAGGAATGGACAGTACCATAGCAGCTTTTTTAGCAAAAGAAGCACTTGGCCCAGAAAAAGTTAAATTGGTAAACGTTTTGTTTGGTCCGTTTGCATATTCAAAAAGTGTTGAGTCTGTATTAAAAACCGCTGAAGAATTAGGATTAGAAATAGAATTTTCAGACAAACATCAGGCTCAATACAAAATAATGAAAAAGGGGCCAAATTGCAATCAATGTACAAAACAGTTAAAAATGTCTGGCGTAAAGGATATTGCAAAAAATAATCTGGTTGCAACCGGAGCAAATCAATCAGACTCATGGGGTAAAACGTGCATAAAAGTTATGAATAATCTATATTCACCTATTATTGGATTAACAAAAGATGAATTGAGAATGATAGTGAAAAAATATAATTTAAATATAAGACGTGTTGGTGAAAACGCTCACAGAGAGGGTTGTAAATTAAAACATTTATTGAAATTATTGGTTAATATGGACTATCATGGAAGAGCCGTTTCTTTTGCAAATGAAATAATTCATGATATTTTAGATAAATATGATTATAAACGTGAAATTGCCAACGTAAAAATAATAGGACCTTTATCAAAAAATATAGCTTTAATAAACATCAAGCCACATCCTCCTAAAGAAATATATGATGAAATTGTAGAGATTTTAAAAAATGAAAAAAGCATAGATGAAGTATATTATGTAAATAAACCCATAGAATTAACCGTTATTGCAAATCCAGGAATATATGGAAATGAAGAGTCAAAATATTGGATAGAAAAAGGAAGATTGCAACCAGAATTCGCAGCTCCAATAAAAATATTATGGAAAAAATCTAAAAATGATAGATTATCTACATTTCATGTTGCGGATTTTCGTTTTATAGAGGAGTGATTTTTCTGAATTATTTATTACCACTAATTTCTGGTATATTAACAGGTCTTTCGATGCCCGGAAACCTTTTTTCATTTTTTATCTGGTTTTCTGTAGCCCCATTTTTATATTCATTTTCAAAATCTAAAGGTACCTTTGAAAGATTATTTAAAGTTTTTTTATATTCATATTCTTTAATGTTTTCCACATTATGGTGGGAAATACCTGTGTTGACAAAAAATATTCCAGAGGTAATTAATTCATTTCCAGGATATATAGGTTTTCTTTCTTTTCTTCTAATGATATTTATTTTAACATTGCCATATTATATTATCTGGTTTTTAGGTGAATTATATTTTAGAAAATCGAGAGTTATAAAATTTAAATCGCTCATATTGTTTTCAGTTTTTTCATATGCAGCAGCAGAAATATTAAAAGAATTTGGTGATTTTGCTTTTACAGGGGGGAACCTTTCGGATGCTTTGTATTTACATACTGGATTTTTACAAATTTTACCATATACAGGTACAATCGGATTAACCATTTTAATACTGACTGTTAATTCTATAATAGCCTTTATTCCCAATAGAAATAGAAAAAAATATGCAATTGTAATAATAGGTATATTATATATAATAAATTTTTCTATAAACGAAAAACTACCATTGATAAAAACAGATAAAAACTACATAAAGGTTAGTGTTTTTCAAACAAATGTTCCACAGGAAGTAAAATATTCTGATAATACTTGGAGCTCATATGTTGAAATATCAAATTATTTACAGGAAAATAATGATAAAACTGATTTGCTAATTTTGCCCGAAGCCGTATTTATAAGAGATATTAGAGATTCCGATATATTCAGAATAATACAGGAAGCTGTAAAAATTTCAAATAAAAATTGGATAATAGGTTTTCCAACTGTTGATATTGAAAAAAGAGAGTTTTATAATAGTGCTTTATATATAAATAAAAATGGTGAAATAGAAAAGATATATAATAAAATAAAACTAATGCCATTTGCAGAATTTTTGCCATATGAAAGTGTATTTAGAATATTTTCATTCTTTAAACTGGTAAATTATTATACTCCAGGTAAGGAATTTTCCACACTAAATATAAAAAATAAAAGATTTAGTGTTCAAATTTGTTTTGAAACTTATTTTCCTGAAATATCAAGGAACTTTGTAAAAAATGGTGCACAATTTCTAATAGCAATTTCAAATGATGGTTGGTTCAGTCATAAAACAGCATTAATTCAACATTTTTCAAAGAGTATATTTAGAGCTGTTGAAAATAGAAGAACTTTTATTCAGGTTTCAAATACTGGTATTACTGGAATAATCGATAAATATGGTAGAATCGTCAAAACGCTTCCTATTAAAACATATTCAAATGAAAATTTTTATGTTCAGGCAGAAAATACAAAAACTTTTTATACACAATATGCTAATGTTATAATAATATTAGTATTAATATTAGCAATATTATTTAGTTTAATATAATAACCAGTTTAATATTATAAGGGGATGATTTTATGAAAAAATTGTTCATAATTTTGTTAGTATTAATTTCTTTTGTTTTAACAGCATGTTTTGAAACATATTCAAATGATAAAATATCAAAAATAACATTCTATTTAACAGATTCTCCAGATGAAAATATTTCAAAAGCAGAAATATTAGTAAAAGAAATAAAATTAACTTCAGATTCAACAACCATTTATTTACTTAATAATGAAACTATAGACTTTCTAACACTTGCTGGAAATTTGAAAAAATTAAAAGAAATTTCAATTTATGAAGGAAGTGTGTTAAAAAATTCAAAGATAGAAATAACTCTGGATTCAACAATAGATATAGGAAATAAAGAAATTTCAGTAAACTCCACACGAATTTCTATTGATTTAGATACAACAGACGTCCTTTCTGGTAGGGAGTATAATATTATTATAGATCTTGATTTGGGCGTATCTCTTAACGGTAATATTGAATTCACACCCTTCTTTAGAACCTGGATGGTTTTAGATTCTAATGCAGCATATAAAGATATAGACGGATATGTATATAACAATAAAGATTCTGAAATTGGACAACCCAATAGAGTTGTAGCAATTATGGAAAAACAGGACTTAAATAAAATATTATTATTATATTCAACGATAACAGATAAAGATGGTTATTTCAAATTTAATAAAATAAAGTTGGATCCATTAAAAAATTTAGAAATAGGGGTTTTACAGTCTAACACTAATGTTGGTCTAGATGATAATCAAAATGTTGATGTCAGCTCTGTTTTAATTTCTGAAAGTTCAACTACGTTAAATTCTAATATAACAACAATAAATTTATATATTGGTGAATAAAAGGGGGCAAAAAAATGAAAACATTACAGGATGTAATAGAAAAAGCAAAAACTGTTAGTAAAAAAAAGGTAGTGGTTGTTGGTGCAGAAGATAAAGAAGCATTAATAGCTGTGTCAAATGCATATGATGAGGGATTTATTGATCCTGTATTAATAGGTAAAAAAGAAATTATTGAAAAACATCTAAAAGAATTAAATAAAGAATTTGATATTGTTGATGTTAAAACAGAAGAAGAAGCTGCAGAACAAGGAGTAAGATTGGTATCTTCTGGTGCAGCTGATATAGTAATGAAAGGATTAATAAAAACTTCTAAATTATTAAAAGCTGTATTAAACAAAGAATGGGGATTAAGAACAGGTAGTGTATTAAGTCACGTAGCATTAATAGAAACAGACGCATTGAATTCGTTAAAATTAGTTACCGATGGTGGTATGATAATAAAACCAACATTAGATCAGAAAGTTGCTATAATAAATAACGCAGTAGAATTAGCTCATTCCATGGGAATAGAAACTCCAAAAGTTGCTTTATTAGCTGCTGTTGAAGTAGTTAATCCAGACATGCCAGAAACGCTTGAGGCTGCAATAATAACTCAAATGAATAAAAGAGGGCAGATAAAAGGATGTTTAGTAGATGGTCCATTAGCCCTTGATAATGCTTTAAGTGAAATGGCAGCTAAAATTAAAAAGATAAAAAGTGATGTTGCCGGAAATGCTGATATATTAGTTGTTCCTGATATACATGCAGGAAATGTATTAGGAAAATCTGCAGTATATTTGGCAAATGGAAAAATAGCTGGACTTGTTCTTGGTGCAAAAGCGCCTATTGTTATAGTATCAAGGGCTGATACCGCAGAATCAAAATTAGCATCATTGGCATTAGCTGTATTAAAAGCTAATTGAAAACATTTTTGATGAAAGTTAATTGATGAAATTATTGATAAATTCTTATAACAAAATCCCCGAAAACGGGGATTTTTTGTATTATATCTTTAATTTATACGTTTTATTCTTCAAGCGAACTGGAGAAACTTTGTTTTGTTATTTTGTTAGATATTTAATTGTATTAATAGCAAGTTGTGCATCATCTCCCCATTGCCAGCCATTGTGGAGCAAGTCGCCGGTATCTCCAGTTCCATCATCAAATGGAGAGCTATCTCCAATTGCAACCACTTTTCCTTTTCCATATGTAGTAACAACCATATATGGTTTGTTTTCAGAATTAGCAATTAACACTTTCACTTTGTCATTTAATACTTTTATTGATGAGCCATTCCATACACCTATTTTTTTAATTCCTTTTGTTATTTCATGATTATAAACATAAGCTAATGGTGCTTCTTCTAAATCATCTCCAGCAAATTTAAATCCAAAATTTTCAACGAATGTGTTGAAAATTTTTGGCGAATCCCATCCATTTCCGTTTCTATCTGAATTTCCATGATCGGATATTATAAATAATGATCCACCATTTTTTACAAATTTCAGTATAGCTGATATCTCAAAATCTTTGAAAGGTTTGTTTGGTTCTGGAATTATCAGAATTTTATACATATTTAAAATATCTTCATTGAAATCTTCTTTTATTTCTTCAACCTTTAAACCAAGATTTTTTGCTGCATCTGCAAAATCTGAATATCCACCATTGATTACCCAATCTGCATTTCCTGCTGTTTGACCATGGTTGTTGTCAAATAATACTCTATTTGCATATGAATCTTTTTCTAAATTCAACTTTATAATTTTCATTCCCATTTTGTTATTATTTTTATCTGAAATTGATCTTAAAACCAATTTTGAAGCATTATTTAATGAATCTAATTTTAATTTTAGAATTTTATTATCCATACTCAATTCATATTCTAAAATATTTGATTTTAAAACTCTAACTGTTTTGTTTAAGATAATACTATTTTCAAAAATTTGTTCGTTAAATTCAACATAAATATAATTATCTTTAATTGAATATGTTTTTACTTCAGGTGGAAATACATCATCAACATGTATATCATTCATATTTCTTGGCCAGAGTTCATAATACGACATGTATTGTCCTAATACTCCAACAGCTTCCATGTTTATTCCAACCTTAAAAAATGATGGATTTATTCCAGTATTTTCTCTAATAAATACCATACCTTTACCACTACCATCATCAATATATATTTTTCTCATATCGAATTTATCAATTTCAACAATTTTTCCTTTAACCTTTAAAAACATTCCTTCATAATTTTCGTTATTAATATCAACAGTTTTTATTTTAATTGGTTCTGGTAAAGGATTATTTTTTGATATTATTTTATAATAGTGTGAAGAATTATCTTTTTCTAAAACAAGTTCTTTATTGTTTCTGTGTGTCCATAAGTAACCTTTTGCTTCTACAAGATCGCCTCTTTCTACGTTTTCAAACTGGCCACCTCTAAAATAAAGATTAATTCCACCTGTTTTATCCTGTAAGAAAATGATGTTGACATCAAAAGGGCCAGGTTCAACGGTTACTATTCCCCTGATTGTTACAGTTTGTAAGTCTTTTAATTCCCGAACTTTTGAAATATCTGATATAGTTGCAAAACTTAAAGTAGTTAAGATAATAATAATAATAAGTGTTATGAATTTTCTCATTTTCTATCCTCCTTTTTTAGCGTCCAATTTTTAATATTATTTAACATGGGATTATATCATATTTTTTCAATATTTTTTAAAAGTTCTAATAGTTTAGAAGATTTTTTATCAATAATTTTCCAGAGTTCTTTAACATCTTTTTCGTATTTTTTCAGTATAT
>NZ_AZAX01000055.1:0-50656 GCF_001021175.1 Marinitoga sp. 1155
TTAATAAAAGTGATATAATAGATATGAGGAGATATCTATGCCAACTGTAATCATATGGAAACTCCAAGCTTTATGGCTTAGTCCGAAACTATCTTTTTCCATATGATATTTTTAAAGCAGCCTTCAACGGCTGCTTTTTTGTTTAAAGAAAAATTATAAATTCACAGAAAGAAGTAAAAGATAACGTTTTATTTTGTCCAGCGATAAATTATTCTGAAAACAGGAATTTTTCAAAAATACCAAAATATATAGAAGATGTTTTTAATTTATTAAAATAAAGAGGAATAATGTTAGTTATATCGAGTTATATCGAGGAGTGAAATTATGATAAAATATTATAGCAATAATTACGGTGAAAGTTATTTGTTTATTGATATTAATAATAATATATTATTATTAAAAAATGACTGGGCAGACATTGGAAAACTTTTATTAGATGGATATACAATAAATGAATTACTTTCGCTATTTAATGATTTTATTGATGACAAAGAAAAATTTAATATAAGCTGCAAAACTTTAATAGAAAAATTTAAGTCTATAGAGGTGGGTAATTTTGATTGAACTTTCTGAAATTAATTTGAAAATTAAAAATAAAATTATTTTAGAAGACATAAATTTATCCTTTCCTGATAAAAAAACAATTGGCGTAGTAGGGAAAAATGGTTCTGGCAAAAGTACACTTTTAAAAATAATGGCTGGAATTATAAAACCCACGAATGGTAAGATTAGTGTCCTGAACTATGTTCCGTATAAAAGAAGCAAAGATTTTTTGAAAAAAATTTCTTTTGTTAATCCTCAAAAAGGGTTTCTTGATTATTCGTTACCTGCTATTGACTTTTATAAATTTTTATCCAAAGTTTACAAAATAAATAAGGAAGAATTTGAAAATAAAATTAATTATCTTGGAAAGATATTAGATATAGAAAAAAAGATTTATCAACCTGTTAGGTTATTATCTTTTGGTGAAAGAGTAAAGTGTGAAATTTTAGCTAAATTATTACATTCTCCAAAACTAATTTTTTTGGATGAACCATTTATAGGATTAGATATTGATACGAAAAAAAAATTAATTGAGTTTTTAAAAATTCAAAAAAAAGAAGATCGCACTATTTTTATTGTCACACATGAAATTAACATTCTATCTGAAATTGTTGATGAACTAATAATATTGGATAAAGGAAGAGTGTTAAGAAAAATTGATGAAAAAGAAATCGAAAAATTCAAGAAATTAAAAAAAATTATTTATGTATTTTCTGACGGTTCGACAAAAAGTGAAATCATACATGAATCAAAAATTCAGCATATTTCTCTAAAAAATATTAACTCAATTCAAATAAATGATATTACAATTGAAGATATATTGAAGGAGTTAATATAATGGAATATTTAGAATACAGCAAATTTTTATTAAAAAGATTAAAAATTTATAAAATAAATTGGTACTTGTATATTTTTCAAAATACTATTAATTTTTTCTTTTTATACCTTTTTTTACAATTAGGTATAGGAGAAAAAAATGAAATAATACATTATTATTTTGCACTTTCTTTTTTTCTATCTCATATCATTCCTGTAATAAAACCGGGTTTTTTTAATTTAGTAAGAAACGGAGAATTAGATAATTTGATACTATTACCTATAAATAAAATTTTGTATTTTTCTGTTGTAGAAATTGTATATCCTTTGTATAATATTTTTTTAACTTTACCAATCATTTTTGTTTTTTCATTTATCTTCAATATTCGTTTTACTAATTTAATTATTTTGATAATTATTTTTCCTTTTGCATTGTTGTTATCTTCTCTAATTTCAATATTATTTAGTTTAAGCGCTTTTTGGTTAAAAAAAGGAGATTCACTTTCGTTTTGGTCATATAGTTTATTTAAAATTATTTCTGGTGGATTAATTCCGCTTAAATATTTCCCTCAAAAAATCCGAGCAATTTTTGAATTTTTGCCGTTTAATTATATAATAAATTTTCCTGGAGAATCGTTTGCTAAGGGCACACTTGATATTCAGGAGTTTTTAAAATTAGTGTTCTGGATTTTTATAATATTTTTAATTTCTCAATTGTTTTATAAATTTGCAATATCTAAATACGAAACTGCAGGTGGTTAATATGTTCATACAGAGTTTTTTAAATGGTATAAAAGTTAGAATATTGTTTTTAAAAGATACAATTTTAATGATTTTTTGGGGAATTTTTGAATTATTAATGACAATTATATTTTTTTCAGTAATAAAAATCAATTTCAAAATGGAAATTTCTGATGAAAAAATGTTTTTGCTAATCGGAACGGCGTTTATTGTAGAAACTATCTATTATGCATTTTTTGGTTCTTCTCTTCTTAATTTATCAAACCTTGTTGTGGAAGGAAAATTAGATAATTATATTTTACTACCTCGGAATATCAGCTGGATATTATCAATAATAAATATAGATTCCTTATATTTAATTACATTATTGCCGAATTTGTATCTAATATTAGTTTCTTATAACTGGAATATTGAAGACTTTTTTAGATATATTATTAATGTTTTTATTATGGTGCTAATAAGGTATTCTTTTCAATTAATAATTTCTTCTTTTAATTTTATCTTTATTAATGTAAAGTTGCTTGAAGATACTATTAATAACCTTTTTTCTTATTCATATTTGCCTCGAAATATTTATACATCTTTTTGGAAATATATTTTTATCATAATTCCTGTAAGCCTTTTTGCAAATATTCCTGTAGAAAGTCTTTTAGAAAAGAAATATATAATAGAATATCTTATATTTGGTATTTTGTTACTTTTTATATCAAATATATTTTTAAAAAAAACATTAGAAAAATATATAAGTGCTGGTGGATAAAAAAACAGGTCTCAAAGAGAGACCTGTTTTTGTTATTTCATTATAAAATTGAACTCAATTATATTTTTTCCATCAGGTGTTTTTGAAGCAATAGCGCTTCCTAATCCTCCAAATTCACCATCAAGGCCTTCAACACCAAAAAAATCTTTTAAAAATGAAATTAAAGGTTTTAAATCAAGAAAAAATGCTCCAATATTAGCCTCTGGTATTTTGGACTTTAATTCTTTATACAATATATTACTGGATAATTTTTGAGAAGAATTTTCATATTTTTTTAATTCAATTTTGTTTAAATTTGATATGTATAAAAAGTCATCCTTTTTCCATATATACATAATCATGCTTTTTTCATTTACAGTTTTACTTATCTTTATATAATCTTTATCTAATTTTTCTTTTGTAATATCTTCAGGTATTATTTTTTCAATTTCATCAAAAGAACTATTGGTTTTAACCTTAATTTTCATAGCAAAATTTGATTCAATATCTCCTGTTTCATCATTCATTGATAAATTTATAGTTCCTGTTTGCTCAGCCCAATCTGATTTCGATAAAATCGAGTTGATTAAGTCTTCTGGAAGATTTATGCCAAATTTATTTAAATTCAAAGATGATCCATCAGGTATGTATGTTGTTTTTGAATAATATAAACCAAAAAATTCTGAGCTGTCAATGTTAACATTTTTTGGTGTGATTTGTGAATCAGTTAATAGGTTAAATTTACTATATAGGTAATTATCTTTTATATATGAAAAACCATATCCATTAAGTGTAGAAGTATTAATTTCTTCATAAATACCTGTTTCATTATATCTTTTTTTTGGTATAAAGTTTAATTTTGAGTTTTCGTAAGCATTTTTATTTGTGGTTATTATTAAATAATCCTGTAATTCACTTTGTTTTACAATATAATAAAAATTTATACCAGTATCTTCGGGCATTAAAGCATCTATGACTTTGCTGAAAACTTCTATATATTTTTTTCCATCGTCTAAAGGTCCCAATACAATTCCAAATTCATAATTATTGTTCTGTGGTTCAATAACAAATATTCCAACGTTTTTTTCAAATCCCGAATAGACTTCATCACTATTTAAATCAAGGGATTGGATATATGCATCTATCATTCCCGTTATCAGCGTTTCAGCATAAGTTGGATCATCCAGTATCTTTCCAAATATAGGAACGGTTTTTAAATCGTCGTATACGGTTTTTGCATTATTTAATACGATAACTGCTTTTGAATCTTGAGGAATAACTTCGTAAATGTTGGAAAAAACGGTTAATGATAATATCATAATTAAAAATAATAAAATTTTCTTCATAATCCACCTCCATAGATTTCTTATTCATGTTTAATTATACCATATAAAATAAAAGCTCCAAAATAGGAGCTTAAGGTTTTTGATAAGCTTTTAAAATTTCATTTATTAGAGGTTTCATATTATTTTTTGCTATAGAAATAGAATATTGGTCTATCAGCATTTCTTTGAACCATTTTTCAGTATTCGATTTTGGAAGCAAATCACTTTTAAATATTTCAGAATTATACATATCTTTAAATACTTTTGAGAAAACAGATCCAACCAGTTCTGCAGCAACATCTTCTTTTTTTATGTTGTTATAATTAGTTGGTCTTGAAAAGGTTACAGATGAAACCATTACATCACCACCAATTCAGCATATAGATAGCCAGCAGCCGAAAGATTTTGTATAATTGCGATAATATCTTGTGGAGTCGCTCCAGCAGCTTTTAAAGCGTTGACAAGATTATATATAGTGGCATCATTATCCCCTACTTTGCCATTATCAACAGAAATAACGAAATTTCCATAATTTATGGTAAAATCAGCAACTTTAACCTTTCCACCGAAAACTATAGTTCCGGTTTTTTCATTTATTACAATCTTGGCTTTTGAATCAGGATCAATTTCAACCTCTTCAATTAAAGCGAGGAATGAAATTAAATCATCAGAAAAAACATCCGGGATTTTAACTTTAACAGAAGAAGGATCAACAGCTTTTGCTAATTTTTGTCCAAATTGTGCATTGATAGATAATGCAGTTCTTGCCGCTGTAGTAATATCAGGATTTCTAAGCAGAACGGTAACGGTATTGTCTGAAACTATAGAAGCTGGTATTTCATTTTCTACAATAGCGCCATGAGGAATAAAACCAACTACTTTATTTCTTTTTTGTAAATTTGCTGTTGTACTAACTTCTACTCCGCCGGTTAAAACACTTCCCTGAGCTACAGCATATACCTGTCCGTCAGCACCATACAATGGAGTTTGAATCAAATAACCACCTTCCAGACTTTTTGAATCGCCAGCAGCTGTTACTACAATATCTAATTTCATACCTTCTTTATAGAAAGCAGGTATATCAGCGAAAACGAATACAACAGCAGAATTCTTTGTAGTAAAAGCATTTTGCAGATTTATATTTAAATTTTTCATCATGTTTGTAAGCAATTCTGAAGTAACTTTTCCTGAATCGCCAGTGCCGTTTAATCCGGTAACAACACCTATTCCAAATAACTGATTATCTCTGGCTCCTCTGAAATATGCGATATCTTTAAGTCTTATTGCAGAAAATGCAGATAGGGAAAATATAATTAGTAATAATATTAGTACCGTTTTTTTCATATTTCCACTCCTTTATTATATTTAGATATATAAATATTAGAAAAACAGATTTGATATTCCTGAAAGTAACCAGGCAAGCCATGTTTTGTTATTTGGATCTTTTTGCAAATCAGTATCTCCCTGATACCATATTTTTGCTTCGGATAAATTTTTCGAATCAATTATTCCATCTTTTATGGAAGATGTATTGGCATAACCTTCTATTATCATTATTTTTTTCTGTGAATCAACCTTAAATTCCTTTTTTCCTCGTATTTTTATAATATTATTATCAAGAACCTCAATAACCTTTGCTGATATGTATAAATTTACAGTGGCTTTGCTTTGAGACGAGGATTTTTTATTTGAAACTTTAATATTTTCTGGTTTATTTGCACCTAAAGGAAAAAATTTCATCAGATCTATATTTCCAATTGTATTAAAAATGGCACCAACTGTCCCCATTACACCTGAAAATGGATCTGGATTATTATCAGATAGACTCAAAGATGGACTTTCAGAAACAGCCACGGTTATAATATCACCAGTTTCATAACTTTTTTCTGGTTTTGAAATTAAATTGCTGATTTTAGACTTTTTCCACAATGAATCACTAAAATTAATTGTAAAAATCAGCATTATAACTATCAAAAACGAAATCCTTTTCATTTTTTAGAGCCTCCTATATTGATTATTATTTTTGGTCCATAATATAATTTTCCATTTATTAATACATTTGTTTTTTCATTTCTTGCCAGTACAATTTCGCCGATTATAGCGTCGTTTAAAACTTTTACCCATGATAGAATTTTCACCCCGTCAAAATATACTTCTATTGGTATAACCTGTCCTGCTTTAACATCTGGAATTTTTTTTACCGCATTTTCATAGATTATTTCACCTTTTCTTAAATTCCTATTTGCCATAAATTTTGTTAAGTTGTTTTCATTAGTTTTTAATGGTGACATGGATAATGAATATATATCCATGATTTTTTTTTTCAATAAATTTAAGTTTAGTGGAGTTTTATATGGAATATTTTCTTTAGCTACATATACATAATCATAATTTGAAACATTAGCTTTAAATGATATGTATTTTTTTAGATTTAAATCATCCAGTATTAAAAAGTTACCATATATGTTATTTAATGAACGACGATATGTTGTATCCAGAACAGTAGATATTTTTGTATCTTTCATATATTTGCTAATTTCAAAATTATTTATTGTAGCTTTAGGAGTATTTGTTAAAAATAATTCTTCGAAATATGTTTTTAAATATAATTCAGTATTTGATGAGTTGAAATTTTTAACTTCGGGAGAATATTTTATTGTAATTATTGATGATTCAAATGTAATATTTGTAAAGTTTGTTGTGGACAATAATAAATTTTTAAGTTTTGATGCTTCATAAGTGATGGAGTTGCCTGAGAAAAAGGCCAATGTTCTATCAAATTTTAAATCCGGGAAAATGTCTTTTAAAGAAAAAACCCTATCATATGATGTAATTGTTGCCGGAATTGTGACATTTGAAAATATGTATATATTAACAGTTATAAATATTAAAAACAATATTTTTTTCATTTAATCACCACACATATCAGTCTATTTTATTTTTCAATATTAGAAGATAAAAATCCTTATATGGTATAATAATTTAGATAATCAATTAATGGAGGTTATTATATGCCGATAGATGGTTTGTTGTTAAATAAATTAATAAGAGAAGCACAAATTTTTGAAGGAGAAAAGATTAGAAATATATATCAGCCAGTTAATGATGAAGTATTACTACAACTTCAAAGTGGATTTTTGTTATTTGTATTAAAAAATCCATCATACTTAATTAAATTGGAATCAAAACCAAATATGCCAGATACTCCGCAAAATTTTTCTATGTTTTTAAGAAAGAAAATAAAAAATGCAAAAATTATAAAAATAGAGCAATTGGGACTTGATAGAATTGGTTATATTGAATTATCTGTTATTGATGAAACATTTGAATTGAGAAACTATAAGCTGTATTTTGAACTTATGGGTAGAAATTCAAATATACTGCTTATTGATGAGGAAAATAAGATTATGGATGCATTAAAGAAAGGAGTATCTCCAAAAAGAAGTATTATGCCAGGGGCAAAATATATTCCTTTTTATAAAAGAGAATATATTAATATATTGGAAAATGAAAATCTTTATGATTTAAATCAACCATTTATGGGATTTTCAAAAATAAGTAAAAATTTATTTTATGAGTATATTGAAAAATATGATTATATTTCATTTGTTTCAGAATTTCTTGATAATTTAAATGTTTACACTTTTGAATACAACGGTAAAAAAGAAATACTAGCATTTAAACCGGTAAATTTCAAATATGATGAATTCCAAAATCCATCAGAAGGATTATTGAATTTTTTTGAATTGCAAAGTATGAATTCTCGTTTTTTAGAATTAAAAAAGCGTCTTGAAAAAACAGTTATAAAAGAGATAGAAAAATATGAAAGATTATATAAAAAATTAAAAAACGAGGAGAAAGAGATAAGAGAAATTCCAGATTTAGAAAAAAAGGGGAGACTTCTTCAAGCATATCTTTATCAATTTAAAGAAAAGACGGATTTTGTAGTGGTTGAAGATTGGGAAACAGGTGAAAAAATAAAGATAAACTTAAATCCTTTAAAAACACCGAATGAAAATTTACAGGTGATTTTTAAAAAGGTCCATAAATTAAAGTCAAAGGAAATACATCTTAAAGAAAGGATAAAGATAACAAAAAAGATGATAGATTATTTATATCAATTATGGCAGAGCATTGACTTTGTAGAAGATATAGAGACTTTGATGGAAATAAAAGAAGAAATGATTCAGGAAAAAATTTTACAGGATAAAACTAAAAATAAAAGAAGGAAAAGATCGAATTCAAAACCATATGAATTTGAATTTAATGGATTTAAAATTTTTGTTGGAAAAAATAATATTCAAAATGATAAAATAACGAGAGAAGCGGATAGGGAAGATATATGGATGCATGCTCAGGGGATTCCCGGAGCTCATGTGATAATAAAAACAAATAAAAAGGAAGTGCCTATGGAAGTTTTATTATTTGGGGCAAAATTGGCTGCGAAATATTCTAAAGGCAGGTATTCATCAAAGGTATCTATTGATTATACTATGAAAAAATATGTCTGGAAACCTAAAGGTTCAAAACCAGGAATGGTATTATACAATAATTTTAAGACATTATATGTAGAACCAATATAAAACATAAGGGCTGAACAGCCCTTATGTTTCTGTTCTTATAAATAAATCTTATAATTCATACACCATATTATATTTATTTTCAATATAATTTATAAAATATTCCGGATTAAGTGTTTCATCAGTTACTATTTTAACTAATTCGACAGGTTCATATATTTTTCCTTTTGAATGTATATTTTCTCTTAACCATATTAATGCAGGATGTAAATTGCCATGTGATATTTTGGTATTGAGATCTGGAATATCTTTTTTCATTTTATAATAAAATTGTGCAGAATACAGATTTCCCAGCATATAAGATGGGAAATATCCAAATGATCCATGAGCCCAATGAACATCCTGTAATACGCCTTCACTATCGTTTTCTGGAATAATACCAAAATATTCTTTCATTTTTTTGTTCCAGATTTCAGGTAAATCTTTAACTTCTATATTATCATTAATCAAAGCCTCTTCAATTTCAAATCTCAGCATTATATGCAGATTATAAGTTACTTCATCTGCTTCTGTTCTAATAAAAGACCTTTCTACTAAGTTTACTGCTTTAAATATATCTTCAGGAGTATATTCCTTAAATTCCGGAAAGATTTCTATTAAATCATTATAAAAATATTTCCAAAATTCAAGGCTTCTTCCTATAATGTTTTCCCAGAATCTGGATTGGCTTTCATGAATAGCCATTGAAGCACCATCGCCAATTGGAAGACCATAAAATTCTTCAGGTATTCCCTGTTCGTATAATGCGTGCCCACCTTCATGTATAGTGCTATATAATGAATCATTTAAATCATTTTCATTGTATCGAGTTGTAATTCTTACATCGTTAAAACCTATAGTTGTTGTAAACGGATGCATTGAAATATCCATTCTTCCAGCGTCAAAATCATATTTCATAAGTTTTAAAGCTTTTAATGACAATTCTTTTTGTTTTTCTACAGGAAAATATCCTTTCATAATAGATATAGGTTTTTTTCCATTATCCAATTTTTTTAAATAGTCAACCAAAAATTTTTTTAATGGATTAATAATTTTTTTTAATTCGGCTGTTGTTAATCCTGGTTCATATAAATCAAGTAAGGCATCATATCTATTTTCTTTATAGCTTAAATAATCAGTCATTTTTTTGGTTAATTCTACAACTTTTTCAAGATGAGGTTTGAATATGTTAAAATCATTTTTGTTTTTAGCTTCTTCCCATGAAGATTGCGCTTTAGCTGTTTCTATATTAAACTCTTTAAATAGTTCAGGCGGTATTTTTTTAAATTTTTCGTATTCTTTTTTTCCAACTTTTATAATAGCTTTTTCAATTTCATTCAAATTTTCTTTTTCAGCTTCTTTAATTAATTCTCCAATTTCATCAGAAACAGATAATTCAAAAGCTTTTGTTGAAATTTCACCTATTACGTCGGCTCTTTTATCTGCAGCTTTTTTGGGCATATGAGTTTCAAAATCCCACTGTAATAATGCTGCTGCGGTGTTATATTTTGATATAAGTAGATATCTGTCTTTTAATTTTTCAATTGACATAACAATTCCCCCTTATTTTAGAATTTTAAAAGTTAAGCTGATTGCCTTATAATAAGTTTTGGATCAATAAATTTTCTAACCTTAAAACTTTTTTCCATCAATTCTATTAATTTTTTAATTCCTATCTTTGCCAATTTATCTATAGGCTGTTCTATTGTTGTTAATCTCGGTTTAAAATATGTACCAATTTGAATATTATCAAACCCAATAACTGCAAGATCTTTTGGTACATTAATATGCAACTCATTGAGTGCTTCTATGACACCCAAAGCCATTAAATCAGTTTGTGCAAAAATTGCATCTACCTTTTTTAATAGTGGTTTATTTTTTTTGATAGTTTTTTTTGCAGCTTCAAAGGTTACATCAATATCCAGAATATATTCATTTTTTATATTAAAATCTTTTAAAGCTTTTTTATAACCATTAGTTCTTTCGATAAATTCGTGATTTATACTTAATCCGGATAAGGTTAAAATATTTTTATATCCCTTTTCTATTAAATACTTTGTTGCAATATAACCACCTTTTTGTTGATCTGTTCTAACAAAGTTAATATCTTTGTTAATGTAATTTTCTGAAAGATAATGTAAAAAGATATAAGGTATATTTTTTTCAAGTATAAATTCAACATCTTCTTTAGATATATCAGGATTCATAAGCAATAATCCATCAACACTCCTACTTTGAATCATTTTCTTTATATAATTTTTTTCAATTTCATATTCAATTCTAACATGATATCCTTTTAGTTGGGCCTCTTTGATTAACTTTCCTAAAAAATTAGCAAAAAATATTTCGCCTCTCATGTCATCAAAAAATTGAGGTATAATTACTCCTATTGTATTTGTCTTTTTTTTATTTAAGCTTCGAGCAGCTTCATTAAATTCAAAACCTAATTCTTCGGCTATTTTCTTAATCTTTTCTTTTGTTTTTTTTGATATATTAGGATAATCGTTTAAACTTCTTGAGACTGTTGATGGATTAACACCAGCAATTTTCGCAATATCTTTTATTGTTACCATATTTCTCACCTCTCTATGTTATAATAATACTACAACTTTTAATTTATGTCAATTTGAGTTATAATAGTATTAAAAAGGGTGTGTCCAAAAAGTAAAGTTGCTCAAACCTTAATTGCTAATCTTCAAAAATAGCATATTTTCGCCGGTCGTATCAGACTCACATCCATGTTCGGCTTCACTCAATTTTGCATCCGTGCAAAATTGACCGGCTTCATATGCTGTTTTTTCAGGCAATTTTCGAGTTTTCGCTTACTTTACTAATTGAACACCCTATTATTAAAGAAAAACATGGAGGTGTTAAAGTTGAAAAGGCTTTTTGGTACCGATGGTATTAGAGGACTTGTGAATGAAGAATTAACTGTTGATTTGGTATATAAAATAGGTAATGCTTTAGGAAGAATGTATGCAGGAAAATATGAAAAGCTGTTAATAGCAAGAGATACAAGGAATTCTGGCGAAATGATTGAAGCAGCATTATCTGCTGGGGCATTATCTGCAGGACTTGATGTTGAATTTTGTGGAATAATAACAACACCAGCGTTAGCCTATTTAACTAAAAGCGAAAAAACTCTTGGAGTTATGATATCGGCTTCACATAATCCAGCTAATTATAATGGAATAAAAGTTTTAGCAGAAGGATTTAAAATTTCAGATGATGATGAAATAGATATAGAAAATTTAATTTTAGAAAAACAACCTGAATATGTTCCATATGGGGAAATTGGCAAAATGAATTCTTCTCATTTAAAGGATAAATATATAGGATATATACTATCCTCTTACGATATGGATAATGTTCCGTATAAAATAGCAATAGATGTAGGAAATGGCGCTACAGGAGCATTAATTGATAAAATTTTCGGGGCTTTTGATTTAAATTATGATGTGTATTTTAATAGCCCTGATGGGTTAAACATAAATGAAAAATGCGGGTCTACACATCCAGAAGTTTTATCGAATATAATTAAAAATGATGGTTATGATTTAGGGATACTTTTTGATGGAGATGGAGATAGATGCTTGTTTATAGATAAAAACGGAAATTTGATTGATGGGGATAAATTAATGGCTATTAATGCATTGAAATTAAAAGAACAAAATAGATTAAATAATAATCTTGTTATTGTAACTATTATGAGTAATCTCGGGCTGGAAAAATTTTTGGAAAAGCATAATATTAATCTTGTTAGAACTGCAGTGGGAGATAAATATGTATTAGAGAAAATGCTGGAATCAGATGCGAAATTGGGTGGAGAACAATCAGGGCATATTATATTTCTTGATAAAGCAACAACTGGAGATGGTATTATAACAGCCTTGGAAACGTTGGAAACATTAACCTTTTTTGGTAAAAATATAAATGAATTGATAAATGAAATTCCGCAGTATCCTCAGTTATTAAAAAATATTTCTGTGAAAGATAAAAAGTCTGTTATGGAAAGTAAAAAATTAAAGGAGAAAATTAAAGAATATACATCTCTTCCTGATTTTAGATTAGTCGTAAGGCCATCAGGGACAGAACATAAAGTTAGAATAATGGCAGAAGGGAAAGATGAAGGTCTGGTATATTCGGTTGTAAATGAATTGTATGAAATTATAGAAGAAATAGATAAATATTAAAAACAAGCAGGCAATATCCTGCTTGTTTTTTTATAAAGCATTAAATAATACAGGTAAATATGAGCTTTATTTATTTAATACTTTTAGTATGGACTCAATAACTTTCTCCTTATCAAAAGGTTTTACTATATAATATGAAGCACCTTTTTCAATAGCTTCAAGAACTCGCATTTTATGTCCTAAAGCTGTAACCATTATAATTTTAGCATTGGGATCATATTTTATTATTTCAGATAAAGCTTTGATTCCATCCATTACAGGCATTGAAATATCCATAGTTACAATATCTGGTTTATGTTTTTTATATACAAAAATAGCTTCTTTCCCATCAGAAGCTTCAATAATATTAAAATTCAATGGTTTTAATATTAATTTAAGCTGATTTCTAATAAATGGAGCATCGTCAACTATCAAAATTTTAACCATTATATCACTTCCGGAATTATAATATGGAATGAAGTACCTTTATTGCATTCGGTTTTAACATAAATTTTCCCTCCGAGTTTTTCTACCTCTTTTTTTACAATCGATAAACCCATACCTCTGCCAGAAATCTCTGTTGTTTTTTCTGAAGTAGTTAAAAATTCCATAAAAATAAGATTCAATAGATCTTCTTTATTGTTATATTTAATATTTTTGGATTTTGCAATAACTTTTAATTTATCTAAATCTATACCTGCTCCGTCATCTTTTATAATTATATTTATATTATTATTTTCTTTATATAAATGTATTTCAATATTGCCAAAATCATCTTTTCCTTCTTCAATACGCATTTCAGGAGTTTCGATTCCATGAGATATGATATTTCTAAAAATATTAATCAAGGATTTTATCAAAGAAAAATATTTTTCTGGATCAACCAGTATTATATCCCTTTCAATTAATTTTGGTTCATTAATAGTTTTTCCTTCTTTTTTAGCCAGTTCTTTTGTGTATAGGAGATACGGTTTGATCAATTGAGATAAATTTTTATATCTCAATTCTTCGATTTCTTTTATAATGTGATGATTTTTATCAAAATGTTGTTTTAACTCTTTTTCAATTTCAAGTATTTTTATTTTAGGTATTTTTAAAATATCTTCATCAATTTTATGTCCTAATTCTTTTTGAATATTTGAAATTTCTGTATTTAATAGTTTTTCCAGCTTTTTAATAGCATCTTTTTTCAAAGTATTATTTAAAATTTTACTTTCAATTTCATGAAGTTGATGGGCGATATTTTTTAAGTAAAATTGAGAGAAAATACCTTTATAATTGTGAATTTCACCAAAAAAAGTTTTATAGTGTTTTATATCCATGTTTAATAGTGATTTGATTAATTTTTTAATTCCAGTTATATTTAATACGAAAGTATCATAATTTTTAATTATTTCTACTATTTTAGCCAGATTTTCTTTTTCCTCATTGATTTTTAATTGTAAATTCTTTTCAGTTGTGATATCTTTGAGCTTTACCATGATTATTTCTTCATGATCTATGAATTTGAAGAAAACTTCATAATATCCATTATTTATTTTTAATTCTGAAGGTAAAAAAGATAGATAAACCTCTTTCTTAAATTTATCTTTTTCATTAAAAACATCGTCAAATACTCTTTTTACAAAATCTTTATCTTTTGTGTCAAATAATAAATCTATAGCATTTATACCTTCAATATTTCTTGCAAAAATTCTGATACACTCTTTGCTATATTCATTTTTTACAATGAAGTTTTTGTCAAAACTGAAAAAACCTTCTCCTGAATTATCAAGTAAAATTTTTATATCTTTTGTTCTTTTTGATATGATCTCTTCGAGATCTTTGTTCCAACTTTCTAATATTTTATTTTTTACAGACAATTCTAAATTTAACTCTTTTATGTTTTTTAAAATGAGTAAAATCATTGAATTTATCAAGAAAAATATTGACCATTGAATAAGAGGCCTTTGCCACTTAATTATTCTTAGATCACCCATTATTTCGTATATAGCAAAAAAAGAAACCAATATTATAGCTCCAGAAAAAATGTAAGCTTTAAAATCTTTAAGTTTATAACCGATATATATATTGTATATCATTATAATAATATCCAATAACATTGCAAAATATAATATAGTTGAAAAATCAACATAATAATTATACTCAAAGCCGTTTGCAATTTGTATTATGCTGATAGTAGAAAAATAAATTATATGAAAATATAATAAAATTTTTATAATTTTTTTTGTAGAATAGTCAAATATATTATAAAAAAAACCCATTAAACCTATTGGAGAAAGATATTTTCCAACATCCATCATGTATGCCCAGAATATGTAATTTGAAAAAAAGTATTTGAATGTCTGAGTTTGACCAGAAATAAATATTCCTATACCCGCAGAAAAAATTCCTAGATAAATTAGGGCTTTTCTTATTTCTGAAGATCTTTGAAAAATAAGAAAATATAGATATAAAATAAATGAAATTATCAAAATAAAAAAACTAAAAACAACCAATAGAATTTTATCTAATTCCACAAAAATCTGATGTCTTAATAATTCTATTTCATTTCCAAGTAAAAATTCTCCAAAAAACCCAACATCTCTTCTTTTTGAAGACACTTTTATGATTAAATATTTATTCTGAAAATCTTCTGGTATTTTAAAAATACTTTTTGGGCTAAAAAAACTTTTTGCAAATGTGTTATATATAAGTGTATCTCCCACTTTCATACTGGAATTATCAAATATACCTGTTAAATATACTGCAGGTGTATCCAGTTTTATATCTGGTAGTTTATATCTTAAATAGAGCATTTTATTTTTATTTTCTATTGGAACACCTGGAGTTTTATATTCATGCCACGCGCTTTCATCTTCCCATTTATATTCCCAACCATTATACAGCTTAATATAAGAAAAAGTAATAGTAATTGCAAAAATAAAAAAAATAGAAAACAATAATTTTTTCATTGTATCACCTCGAAAAAATTATATCATATTTTTAGGAATATTATAAGAGCTATTAAATGGTATTTTTTATAAGCATAATATAACTTTTTAAACGATATTATGGTATAATTAAATTGAATACAACAATTAAATTATTATTAACCATTGAACCAGGAAGAATTTATAAAAGTCAAAATATTATCTTTTCATAAAAAATAGGGGGTGTGTGTATGAAAAGTTTTAAACGGATTTTTTTGTTTTTGATGATTTTAATGTTATTTATCATTTCATTTTCAGCTGTAAAAAGCGTGAGTATACGAACAAAAAATATAGATACATGGGAATTTAATGTGTCTCAAGATTATGCCATAATTACACCAGGAGTAATATTAAATGGTAATTTATTTAGTGCTACAGTAAAGAATGATACAAATCCTGCTACTATTTATGCGGACATTAGATTGGATGTATTAAGTGGTGATTGGGCAGGAGATTATTTAATTGTTAGATTTGGTCCAATAGAGCTATCGCCAAATGAAATATTTGTTTTAAAAAATACTGAAATATTGGATTATCTGGATAAAGTTGCTTTGAAAGAAAATAATATGACACATGTTTCAAATTTACAGGATACATCAGATTTTTTGAATTTAGAATTGGCAGAAGGAAAGTATTCACTGAATATAAAGATTATAGAAGTGGTTAATGACGAAGAAGTTGATAGAGGAGATAAAACAGCAGATATTGCAATAATAAAACCAGATCCGATAGAATTTATAGTCCTTCCTGAAGGTGATACATTATTGCCGATAATAAAATGGTCATTGAGCAGGGTTCCATGGTATTCGACAACAAAAAGTGTGTTGGAAATTGAGGAAAATGGGAAATTAATTTATAGTCATGCATTTAACCATAACAAACCAGATTCAAATAATCTGGATCTGGATATAAAAGGCTATCCAACAGGAGATAATATTGAAGATGGTATTTTTACTTATAATATAACCGGAGCAGATGATGATCCTGTCTTCAAAAGAGGTAAAACCTATACACTTAGAGTTATTATGAAAGATTCTGGAAACAATGAAATAGCAAAAACACTTGATGAAAAGGTTACATTTGATATAACATATCCGGAATTAATATATCCAGCTGGAGAAATTGATAATGTTAATCCGACATTTGAATGGTCATTTGAATATGACAATGAAGTTTCCTATTACCTTTTACAAATAGAGAATATAGGCAATTTTAAGGTTTATGGTTCTCAATCTTATGAATTAGAAAAATCGTTGGAGTGGGGAAAAACGTATAAATGGAAAGTTATTCCATACTATGAAAATAACACCCCGTTTATAAATCCCGATGAAATAGAATGGGTAGAATTTAATACCCCTATGAATAATCCACCAGAAATTCAAATAATAAATCCTTCTGATGGGGAATTTCTTGTATATGGTAAAACATATACTTTTGAAGGAGAAGCGATTGATAATGATCCACAAGATGGTATTTCAGAAACATGGTGGGAAATTGAGGGTAAAAGATTTGAAGGAAATGCAATAGATTATACTCCAAAAAGAAGATATATGGATAGTCCTTTGAATATTAAATTTTATGCAAAGGATAATTATAATAATATTTCTCAATCTGAAATAAATGTTTTTGTAAAACAGCCAAAATTAAAAATAATAAAACCTCAAAATGGGATGGTATTTTCAGCTGGTGAAGAGGTTGAATTTGAAGCATTTGTACAGGATTTAGAAGAAGATTTAGTATGGTATGATAATGGAAATGAAATTGGAAGCGGTGAATCAATTACTTATACTTTTGATGAATCAGGGGAGCATGAAATAGAGGTTAAATCTGGAGAACTTTCAGATTCTGTTATTATTCAAATTGAACTTGTACCATTATTGCAAAGTGAAGAAACTGAATTTGAGGTGTATGTAAATGATCCTGTTACTTTAAATGTTGATTATGCAAATTTGGATCCTGGTGAGATCAATTGGATACTAAACAATAGGGTTATAGGCAACGGTTCTGATCTGGAATATACATTTAAAGAGCCTGGCAATTACATAGTTATTGCCAGATACAAAGAATTATCAGTTACGTTTAATATATATGTAAAAGCTATTCCAGAAATTCGAATAGTTTCCCCACTTAATAATGCCAGGTTAATGGCTGGCGAAGAGGTATTATTAAGAGCAGAGGGGGAAAATGTAGAAGAAGAAATTATATGGTATTTAGATGAAGAAGAAATAGGAAAAGGTAAGGAAATAAATTATACATTTTCTATAGAAGATGAAGGGGTACATTCCCTATCAATAGAATCTGGTGTGGCTTCTTATGAAATTTCTATAGAAATATATGTAGATAGATATGTTAAAATTGTCGTTCCAGAGGAACGATTGATAGTACTGGATATAAATCAGACATTTACATTTAAAGCGGAAAAGAAAAATATAAATGAAGAGATTCAATGGTTTATAAATAATGAATTTGTTAATAGTGGAGATACTTTTGAATATACCTTTGAAGATAGTGGAGAATATAATGTAAAAGCAAAATCAGGAGATTTTTCTGATGAGATTGTAGTAAAGGTGGTAGGTGAAAAATATCTGATAATAAAAACCCCTATCGATGGAGCAAAATTTGAAATTGGTCAAAAAATAGAATTTGTAGCTGATTCTAAAAATCTAAAAGAAGAACTTCGATGGTTTGTAAATAATAACGAAATCGGAACAGGAGAAAGAATATCATATTCATTTGATGAATCTGGTACTTATGAAATAAAGGTCGTTAGTGGCGAACTGGAAAGCTCAATTGCAATAGAGATATTACCGCAGGAAGTTTTAAATATAGTTTCACCTCTAAACAATGAAGAATTTTATATTGGTGAAGAAATTACATTTGAAGTTGATGTGGAGAATTTACGTGGTGATGTTCAGTGGTTTGCAAATGACACATTAATAGGAAGTGGTGAAGTCTTAAATTATACATTTAATAGACCGGGAGAATATGAAATAAAAGCCAAAAGTCCTACAAAAGAAAGGACTATAAGAATAAAAATATTGGAATCGCAGACATTAAAAATTATATCACCAGAAGATGGGGATATATTTAAGTTTGGAGATACAATTAATTTGAAAGCTGAAACAAAATATGAAACAACAATAGAATGGTATATAAATGATGAATATATAGGTGAAGGAAAGGATCTTGGATTTATACCAGAAGAATCAGGAACTTATGAAATTAAGTCAGTTGCAGATGATATAGAAAAAGTGGTTCAAATATATGTATATAAACCTGTGTCCAATTTATCAATAGAAGGCATTAATAATAATTCTATTTTCTTTAAAGACGAAACAATTGACGTAAATGCAGTATATGAATTTGATGAAGACATTGGTATAAAAGAACAAAAGTGGCTTCTTGACGGAGAACTAATCTCTAAATCAAAAGAGATAACATTATCAAATATGAGTGTAGGAAAACATGTATTAATATTTAAAGTTATGGATAATATGAATAATTCTATTGAAAATGTTGTAGAATTTACGGTTTTGGATAGAATTGAATTTAAAATTGTTTCGCCTGAAGAAGGAAGTCATTTTAATCTGAATGATTCAATAAGATTGAAAATCGAGCTATTAAATGGAAAATGGGATCAAATAAAAGAAATAAACTGGTATTTTAATGGTAACAAAATAGTTAGTGGGCGCGATGCGCTTGTCTCAAATGTTGGTGAGGGAGATATTGTAGTTAAGGTTGAATTAATAGATATTCTCGATGAAGTTTACACAAAAGAAATAAATATAAATATTTCAGATAAACCAATACTTGACATACTGGAACCTATAAATAATTCGACATTTAAATATGGAGAAGAGATAAAAGTTGTGGGAAATGTATATCAAACAACATTAGAAGGTAAAACTAATTTAAATACAGATGATATACTATGGTATTTAGATGGAACAGAAGTTGGAAATGGAGGAGTTATATTCCTTGATGGACTGGAAACAGGCGTTCATACAATACAAGCAGAATATGGTGATTTGGTATCAGAAATTAAGATTGAAGTTCTCGAGCCGTTAAAGACTAAAATTCTTGAATCACAGGAGTTTATATTTAATCCTGGAGAAGATTTATTAATAAAAGGAGAAGGAGATGGTGAATTAACCTGGTATTTAAACGGGAATGAAATTGGAAAAGGTTCAGTTTTAACTTTAAATACACAAAACATATCTACACAGGCAGAATTAACTTTAAAAGCGGTGTTTGGTGAATTTAAAAGTGAAGATTCAATTACGTTATTACCTAACTCAAAACCGATAATAGTATGGGATTCTCCAGAAAATGAAGAAAAGTTTGTAACAACAGCAAATATTTCAATAAATGTAAAAGCAGAAGATAAAGAAGACGGTCTATTACCATACGAATTGTTTGTCGATGGTGTAAATATTGGAGAAAATGTTGATTCATTATTTGCAGGTACTTTAAAACCGGGTACTCATAATTTGAAAGTACTGGTAAAGGATAAACTCAACACAGAAGCCGTCGAATCAAGAAATATAATTATTAATCAAAAACCAAATCCAACAATCATATCTCCTCAAAATAATCAGGAAATAACTGCAGGTATGTCTCTTATACTTGAAGCTATTGTTCAGGATGATGATTCCATTAATGAAGATAAAATAATCTGGATGATTGATGGTGAAGAAGTTGGAAGAGGTTTGAAAGTTGAATATACAGGTATTTTAACTACAGGAGAACATTTTGTTGATTTATATGTTGAAGATTCAATGGGGGAAAGCGTTCAACTTTCATCAAATATACAGATAGTTGAAAAACCTAATATAAGAATAATTCAACCAATTAATGATTCGATAGTAAATGTTGGAGATAAACTCATATTACAGGCTGAAGCATTTAAAGGACCAAATTTACCTTATGAAGATGAAAAAGTATCATGGAAGTTAGATGGAAGTATTTTAGGGAATGGAAAAAGAATTGAGTTAAATACAAATATTTTATCCTCTGGTGAGCATGCAATTACTGCTGAGGTCGAAAACGTATCGGATACAGTCAGGATAAAGTTAAACACACCACCAGCTATAGATATAGTAAAGCCTATGGATGGAAGTGTGTTGAGTACAAAGGACTTAATAATTTTTGAATCTATAATAACAGATTCCGAAGATAATGTAAGACCTGAAAATGTTGTATGGTTTATCAATGGTGAGCAAAAAGGGACCGGGATTTCATTTAATGCGGGTACGTTGAAACCGGGCGATTATAGGATAATAGCTAAAGTAACAGATAATAATGGGTTAACAGGAGAAAAAGCTATATCTATAAAAGTAGTATCACCTTTAACAGCTAATATAATATCTCCTGAAGATAAAAAAGTTGGTTTTTCACAAACGGATGTAATTAATTTAAATATAAATATTTCAGGAGGATTGGAACCATATGATATATTATGGACTATAAAACAACCAAATGTTGAAGACAAAAAGTTAGATGGAAATAATTTAAAAATAAACGCTTATGAATTAGAATATGGGAATGCTCTTGTTTCAGTTGATGTAAAAGATAGTCTTGGTAATATTTATACCGAAACAAAGCAAATTACTATTTTTGAAAAGATAAAAATTAAAATAGTAAAGCCTATTACAGGTCAGGTGTTTGTAAAGGGGCAGGAAAAAATAAATGCTGTGGCTCAAATATTTAATGCAGAAGGAAAAAATCCAGAAATTGAATGGTTTATTAACGATCAAAAAGTTGGTAATGGTTTGGTATTATCAATTGATACAAATACTTTTGAAAGTGGTAATTATGTATTAAAGGTAATTGCTAAAGCACAAAAAGATGAAGATTCAGACATAGTAAATATAGCTATAAGGGATAAATTAAAGATGAAAATATTGTCGACTTATAATATAGTAAAATCAAGTGAAGAAATTGAATTAAAAGGGTTTGCATTAGATCCAATAGATGGAGATATAAATAATATTAATTGGAGTTCAAATTTGCAGGGTGATTTGGGAACAGGGAAAAATATAAAAGTGAAATTAATACCTGGAAAACATATAATAACTGCTGTAGCTAAAAATTCAAAAGGATTTGTAGATAAAGATACAATAAATATATTGAGTTTAGGTGAAATGACAATATCCATAGATAGTCCATCCAATGGAGATGTTTTTACAGGAGCAGTTGAAATTCCATTTAAGGCTATAGTAATTGATGCAGATGGAACAAAAATACCTTCTGAAAACATTATCTGGATTTCTAATATAGATGGTCAAATTGGTAGAGGTTCGGAAATAAATAAAAAATTAAGTAAAGGAGAACATGAAATAACGTTAAGTGCTATGAGCAAATATAATGGTTCAATTACCAAAAAGATTTCTATTCAGGTACTGGAAGAAGTGAAAATAGAACGAGATCTTGTAATAAATATAGAAGAGGGATTATTAATTGTTCAGGGACAACCGATAGAACTAAGTGCTTATAAAATGGGAATTGATGATGATATTATATGGTCTTCTGATATAGAAGGGGAGCTTGGTGTTGGAGATACTATAGAAGCTGTACTAACTGTACCTGGAGAACATGAAATAATAGCTACTGCAGGTGAAGTATCGAAATCCGTTAAAGTAAAAGTAATACCTTATGAAGAAAAAAGAAAGGTTCTTGGTGTGGTAGTTGCATTAAAAGGGAATGCTTCAATAAAATATAAAGATCAAATAAATGATTTGAAATTAATGGACCCCCTTTATGCAGGTGATACGCTTGTGATTTATAATGATTCAGAAATAAAAATTGTATTTACTACTGGAATTCAAAAAATATATACTATAAACACAAATGAAGGCGTCAAATTTGCAAATAGAAGAGAAATTTCTTTTAATGAATAAGTTTAGGGGGGGATATTATGAAAAGAAATTTAGGAATATTAATATTAATATTAATATTAATGATTTCAGCAATTGCTTTTTCTCAGGAAGTTATATATGATAAAGAAGTATATGAAGGGCAAAATGTAAAGATAAGCGTTAATTTTAAATCAGGTCAAACTTTTAATGAAGCTAAGCTGTTTTTTAGAGCATATGATGAAAGAAAATTTAATATATTAAAATTAAGAGTTTTTCAAAGTTCTGCGGAAGCTGTCATACCGGCAGCTCTGCTTACAGCTACAAAATACAATTTTTATATTCAATTAGTTGATGATAAAGGAATAGTTCAGAGATTTCCAGAAGGATTTGGTAAATATTATCAGTTTGAAGTATTGCCAGATACATTAAAACCTCAAATCAAATTCATTTCACCACTAGCGGGACAAAAATTTTTTGATAATGAATTAATACCGATCGCTATTTTACTGGATGAAAATGAAACAGGAATAGATCCGAAAAGCATTTCTTTTAAAATTAATGATAAAAAAATAGAAAATTATAATTTAGAAGGAAATTTATTAACATATAAACTTACTAATGCTCCTTTTGGCGAATATAATATATATATTCAAGTTGCAGATAAGAAAGGTAATGTATCTAATCCAGATGAAATAAAAGTTATAATGAAGGAGAAAGGACCACCATTAGTTGAATTTGCATTTAATAAAAGTTATGAATTAGCTTCTGAATTTAAATTTGAAAGTAAAATATCAACCACAAATGAATTGGTAGAAAAAAATATTATCGACTCATTACAGATGAAATTTTCTCAGGATATTAATTTAGGGTCAAACCTGAGATTATGGGTATTTAATTTAGGGTTCAGAACAACATTTTCTCAGGAAAGTACAGACATTGTTCAGTTATTTAAAGACTTTTCAAATCAATTAAATTATGATTTGAAAGACGCATTAAGGTTAATAAACCCCTTGACTATGGATGATTATACTATTTATGAATTACCAAGGAACATCGATGTAACGAATTCTTTGAGCGTTTATATGGATTTAGCTTTTTTAAAATATCAATTTTTTGATAATCAAATTAATTTTAATCCTTTAACTGTAAATAATTATAATGTAAGAGGTCATTATGCAAAGGTGGATTTTTATCTGGCGAAGGCAGAATTTGCAGCTGGAAATAGTGATGTTGGAGTATTTGAGACCTCTTATCCAAGATATTTTGCTGGTATAAAAACAGGGATAAACCTTTTTGAAATATTAAAAACGGATGTAGATGTTTCTGTAATTTCTGATTATCAGGGGGCTCAGGACGATAGGTATATAAAATCATTGTTTAAAATTCCTGATACAGTAACTCCAAAACAAAATATTTTATTAGGGTTGAATACAGAAATCAATTTAGGATTAATTAATTTAAAATCCAATATTGGCGCGGATATATACGTTGATGATTCTTCAAATATTATAAGTGTAACGGATATGGCATCACAGGTTGCAGTTATAGCTGGCGATCCATCAATAAAAGATACAGTAGAAGGTTATGTAAAACAAATAGAAGATGTTTTCCCAAAAACATTTGATTATTTCCCAATATCAAATGGTATAATATCAGCAGTTACAGATAAATATTTATTAGGAACAGTTATTTCTCTGGAAAGTGAAGTTCCTTTCCTTGGCCTTGATTTATATTACTTAAAAGCAGATAAAAATTATAAATCATTGGGAGTTTCAGCGCCATCAAATGTAATGAAATATGGAGCTAAATTTAAAAAGAAAATATGGGTTTTAAACTTAAAAGGAGAGTATGAATTAAAAAAGGACAATACAACATTAGTAGGATTAGATGAGGTTTCAGGAATTGCTCTGGGAACAATGGATACAAATGAATTAATCAATAAAATTAATCCGTTAAATGATATATTTGGAGATGAAAAAATAACTTCACCAACAAAGGATGATTTAAGAAATATAACAGAAAAATATAAATTTGGAGCAAGTTTGAAATTAGGATTTTTGGGTACATTAGGTGGAGAATATTCATTTGAACATCAAACAAATAATGCAGAATTTTTAATTACAAATGGCGCTACAGAAGTGAGTGATAATGATAAAAAGGATAAGACAATAGTCGGATATTCTGCATCATTAAAAAATATGGGATTTAAAACAGATAATTTTTCAATAAAATTATCTTTTGATGCTGGATTAAAAGATGTTAATGACACAATAAACAATAGCCAGAGTATTCTTTTAACTTATGGGGCAAAAACGAATATAACCTTGTGGGCTATAGGGATAAATGGTTCCTATAAACAAAAACAGGAGGAAGATACTATTACGACAGAGATGGGAATAGGGTTAAAGACAAAGTTAATACAGGGAGCTTATACCAATATTAAAAAAACAGATAAGAATAATCCAGAAGATATTTATTCCGATACTAACAAAATAGATATGAAAATGAATTTTAATGTAAGTATTACATCTTTCCAGATTGGAGCACAATTGCAATTGCCAGATTCATATACTGATCAGGAAGGAAAAATCAATGCATATGCAAAGTTTGCTATTTCATTTTAATAAAGATTAATCCTTGCATAAAAAATGCAGGGATTTTTGTATATTTTACAATTATTTGTGGTATAATTATATTAATATTAAATTTAAATCAATATTAAATTTAAAATAAATAGATACGATGTCCAAAAAGTCAAATTCACTCAGGCAGCTCTATTGATTATCCTTAAAATTATTCATTCTCAGCCGTCGCTCAGATTTTTCATCCATGAAAAAGCTTCACTCAAAAAAACATCCTGTTTTTTTGACGGCTAACCCACCGTAGGTGCGTTAAGGGCAATCTTCGAGCCTTCGTTTCATTTTAGACTTTTTAGACAATATAGTTTTGTTGAACTTTTTGGATATTAGATTGTTAGAATATCTAAAAAAATAATAAAATTAGAGGTGATTTTATGAAAAAAGGTATTATTATAGGATTGATAATTATATTAATTTTATCCTTAGCATCATGTGTAAAATCGATAAAAGTAAAAACCAAGCCCAGAATAGGCGTTCCTGTGGCTGCTACGACAATATCACTGGATAATTATATAAACATTGAAGAAAGTATTAAAGATATTTTAACCGGTGCCACAGTGGAGTCTGTAGGTGGAGTGCAGACTATAAAATATGCAACGGGATTAAATGTTGATATGAGTCAGTCTTTTGAAAAAATAGATGCATTTAGTACTTCAATTAATCAGAGCATATCAATTCCAGATATTGATTCAATTGATCCTATAGCAATTGACATTCCATCAATTAAATCCTTAAATGAAATTAATGTTAGCGTTCCAGATTTTGATTTTACCCCACAAAATATAAATGTTAATGTTCCTGATTTAAATCCAGAACCTTCCAATCCGGATATAACCGTTGGAGAAATTGATGTGAACAATGCTGGTATTGAACTACCTACAATTGAATTATCTATTCCGGTTGCAGGCACTGCTGGGAATGGCTCTTCTACTTCAGATAAAATAAATTCTAACGGTTCATTTTCAAAACTTGTCTTTTCAACAGGAAGTTTAACTTTAGATGTAACAAATAATGATGATTCTGCAAGTGTTGAGGTTGATGGAATTATAACAAATCCTGATAACTCAGTAATAACAAGTAATATATTATCATTATCTACTAATAGCCCTGGAAATTTAATCTTTGACCTTTCAGATAAGTTTATTTCAGATGGTGCAACTATTACGCTAAGAGCTACTATAACCTCAGGCAGTGGAAATAACGGAACCCTTATAGCTGATAATTTAAGCTTTTCTGCTGGTACAAAAATAAAAGCAGCAGAAGATATTGAGTTCTCTGCAACAAAAAATATTTCTCAAACTATTGATCCAAATATGGGAACAACCTCATTCTCTACAATTACAATTGATGGAACTTTTAATATTAATATAGAATTACCTGCTGAATGGCAAAATGTAAAAACAGAATTTGAAGCTACTGTATTATATAAATATGATATAACAAAAAGCATTGAGTTAACACATAGAATATTCAATTCAAATTCACAATTAGCATTCCAATCAAAGTCTCTCCCGCCAAATGGATCATTTGAATTCACTATTGATTCTACATTTACAAACACTGATAACGAAAAATCAAATATTGATTTCACAAAATCTCCTACTATTACCATCACTCCAGAAATTACTGTAAAAAAAATAGAAGGGGTAGTTGTTAACAACACACAAAATATCAATTTACCTGATGATATAGAAAGCGTTTCTCTTTCTGGAGGAAATATATCTTTAAATATAACAGATACAGTTGTTAGTTCAATTGTTGCAAAAATGGTATACAATGATGGTACATCAGATAATGAAAAACAATTTGAATTAAATAATGATGGCGCTATATTAAATATGGATAATTTAGTTCTTACCGGAAAAGAAACAAATGATGCAACAATAATTGTTGAAAAGCTGGATCTAGATTTTGGTAATGCTGGATTAAATACCAGTTCATTAACAGCTAATATTTCTATAGAAAAACCTGCTATAATAAGTGTGACCTTAAATAAATCCATAAAACAAAGAATAGATTTACCTAACGATATTGAAAACGTTAAATTCAAAACAGGAGCTCTTAACGCTGCGCTGAATACAGGGAGCTTTACAAGTATTACAGGTGTTTTAGAAACTAAAAATGAGGATATTAATCTTTTAACATCTGCAGGAAAAATAGCCGTAGATTTAAGCAATAAACTATTAACTGGAACAGATGATGCTACATTAAATATCACTCAAATGACTATAGATTTTTCATCAAATCCGTTAGATTTTGGAAACATTTTATCTGTTTCGCCAACACTTGACAATTTATCTATATCAGAAGCTACATTAACAACAAATATCTTACAGGATATAAATTTACCTTCAGAAATAAAAAAAGTAATATTTGGCTCTGGAAACATAGAAATTACACTTAATAATGCGGAATTTATGAGCATAAGCGGAACGCTAACATATGATACAAATAAAACTTCTATGAGCGTTTCTTCTGAAGGAACAGCTTTAATTGATCTAACTGATTTAGAGTTAGGAAGTCCTGCAAATATTACAATTGACAGAGTAAGTATAAAATCCATACAGGGATTAGAACTCGGTTCTCAGATAACAGCAAATATTAGTTTAAATAATCCAAAAATCAAATATGCTGAAGTTTCAACAGATGAGAATCTAAACATAAGTAATATTCAAAAAATCGAATTCCCTGCTGAGGCAAAAGATTTATTGAATTCCATAACTTTTACAGGAACTTCCGCTATTAATATTGATTGGAATAATGAATTGCCTGTTGGTATAAATGTATCTATAAAAATACCGGAATTTGGTATTGATGATACTTTTGTAATGGAAAATAGCAATACTCACGAAGTTTCATTAACCGATAAAACAATAGATTTAGACAACCCTTTAAACTTTGAGTTTGAAGCATCACCTGCAAATTACGATGAAACAAATAATATTATTACTATAAATATATCAAACCCTTCAAATTATTTAACACCAGGAAATACGTACACATTATCAGCAACTATTAATCTCGATTACAAACTTGATGCATCTGTGAAACCTATAAATAAAGATATTATCCCGGAATCTGACCCTTTGAACTTTGAAATACCTATTTCAGAAGATACAACATTAACCTTAAATGATATTGATATTGAAGGATTTAATGCAAAAATTATAGGAACTATACCAGATAGTTTAGTGAATGAAAATAATTATATTACATTAATTGCAACCTATACTGTTAATAATACTGTAGAAACCACAACAACAGATGTAGTATTTGATGAGACCTCAATAAACAAAGATATTACAGAATTTTTAAAAACTGTGCTTAAAGGCGAAAATGTATATATGGCAATAAAATCAAGTGATCTTAATGTATCTTTAGAGGATTTAAGTAATTTTGTATTTGATTTTAAAATAGATTTAACCATACCATTGAGCTTTAAACTCCTAAAAAACGAAAATCTGGAAATAATTAAAATTGAAGGAAAAGATGATATTTTAGGAAGAAAAGAAGGAGATGACGAATCAGACTTACCACTTGATGTTGTCATAGGAAATCAAGGGGAATTGGTCCTTCATTTGAAATATGATAATACAACGGGATTAACTCCAGGACTAAAAATAACAGGGAAAAATAAAAACGGTACATTTTTATATGAGAAAGATATTGAGCTTGAAAATGGTGTAAATGAACTTATAATTAAATTTACAAAGGATGATATAGATAAAATTATAAATAACAACCCGTATTATATTGATTTTATAGGCTATATACCGCCAGATAAAACTCAGGAATTTAGGTCTGGTGGAGAATTAAAATTAAATGCCTGGATAGAAGTGGTAACGGATATAAATGCTGATTTATTAAAAGGTGGTGAATAATATGAAAAAAACTAGTATTATATTATTTATATTTATTATAGGTATTCTGACTTTTTCAAATCCAACAATAAATAAACCATGGAATTATTCATTCAACCCTGCCTTATTTGATTATGGAACAAGGAATCTTATAGATATTGGAGGGAATTTAACTGTAGATTTTGAACAGCCATTTATTAATTTTGGAGATTTTTTTAAAGAAGAAATGATAATAGACTTTAATGAAATATATGATAATTTAAAAGGGGAAAATCTTGATATTAATTTAGAGGCAAATGCTTTAATGTATGGAAAACTCCATTTATGGATGTTTTCTTATGCTAAATCATTTAATTTATATTCAAATACAAAATTATCTCTGCCAAATGATTTAATTAAACTAATATCATATGGTAATGTTGAAAATGGTGATTTAGTAGATTTGAGTGGAGAAGGTATTATTAATACAGATATTTTATTAGAAGATAATAATTACTTTTCCTGGATTGGTAAAAATTCTATAATTGGAATAAATATATCGAATTTTGCTCCCGTTGCAGTTTTGAGAGGAAATATAACGTTTAAACAAACGCCGGATATAGAAAATGCAACATTAAATATAGATTATTCATTATCAGGAAAGGTTTATAGTTCGTTTGGAATTTTGGATAAATTAATTGATAATGGAAATATGGATTTGGGTTATAATGATATTATGAAGTACTCTGGAACAAAGATAAGTATTGGTTATATTTCAAAAAAAGATAGATGGGGAGTGTCATTAAATGATATAGTTTTAAATAAAGCTAAAGTTAAGTATGAATATACATTAGAAGCTACCGGTAATCTAAATGTAGCGGATTTAAAAGTAATTTCAGATAATGCTACACCAATAATAGAAAAAATATCAGAAACATTAGACAAAGAATATCCGGAAATTTCTTTAGATTTACCGATGAATATTTCTGCTTTTTATACATTTAATTTTCTTTTTGATATAACACCACATTTGCAATATTTTTTTGAAAAAGGGCTGGCATGGGGTATTAATATAGATGGAAATTTATTGTTTATACCATTCTGGTTTGATATTAGTAATAATATAGATTATTGGTCACTAAATACCGGTTTTGGAATTAACTTGCATATATTGGATTTAAATGTTTCTGTTAAAAGTAACACAGCAGATTTTGGAGATGTTTTTGATTTTAATAATTTATCTTTTGAATTAAATGTAGCAGCTGGTATATAACTGGTATATAAAAAGCTCCCGTTAAGGGAGCTTTTTTATGAAATTATAAATAATTTTTGCTGTTAATCCCCATATAATTTTATCTTTATATATATAAAAATAGGTTTTATAAAAACCCTTTCTCCAATTATAATTTTTTCCATTCGGAATTAAATGATAGGGATAATTTTCAGGAGGAACCATTTTTACATCAACTTTATATTTTAAAGGAGAATAATTTATAAAAAAATCTAATGGGACAAAGAAAATTTCAGAAACTTCATCATAATTAAGTTTTAGATCGGAGTTTTTAAAATCTTTAATATATACTAAAAATGGATAAATGATAAAATTAAATGGCGTTGAAAAATAATTTAACTGGGCGACTTTTTCAACTTTTTCATGTGTGATTCCAACCTCTTCTTCTAATTCTCTAATTCCTGCACTATAGAGAGCTTCATTTTTTTCAACTGCTCCACCAGGTAAACTAACTTCTCCGGGCTGACTTAATTTATTTGATCTTATTTCAAATAGAATATGCAGTTTATTATTTATTTTAAGCAATGGAACCATTACAGAAAAAATTTTCAAATCCTCTGTGAAGTGCGCATTTTCTCCCCTAAATAAAATTTTAATATCGTTTATATCCATGATATTCCTCCAGAAAATAATATTTTTATTATATATTATATCATAATAAAAAAAATGCCCCTTTTGGGGCATTTAATCATGGATATATTCCTCTTAATCTTGTAGCAGTTGCAACTCTTTCAATTGCAATAACATATGCTGCAGATCTCATATCTGTTTTATATTTTTCCATAGTTTTAATAGTTGACCAGAAAGCATCTTTCATTTTTCTGTGTAATGCATTTCTAACATCTTCTAATTCCCAGAAGTAATATTGTAAGCCTTGTACCCATTCAAAATAAGATACAGTAACTCCGCCTGAGTTTGCAAGGAAATCAGGAACAATTAAAACACCTTTTTCATTTAATATTTCATCAGCTTCAGGAGTAATAGGGCCATTAGCACCTTCAACTATTAATTTAGCTCTAACATCCTTAGCATTCTTTTCTGTTATGACGTTTTCAATAGCAGCTGGAATTAAAATATCAACATCTAAAGTTAATAATTCATCATTTGTAATTTTTTTGAAATTAACTTCTCCATCATAATCGTTTAATCTGGTTTTTCTTGCAGAGATATAATCCATAATATCTCTTATTTCGTCTGGTGTGAATCCATCTTCTTTATAAACGCCTGTTGAACTATCACTGAATGCTACAACCTTCATACCTAATTCTTCTGCTGTCAATAATGCAGCATAAGTACCAACGTTACCGAAACCATGGACAGCAACTGTTAATTGCTCATTTGATTTTGTAAATACACCTTTGTCTCTTAAGTAATTAGTCGCTTCTTCAACACATACTCTAACGCCTCTACCTGTAGCTTCAGTTCTTCCTTTAGAACCACCTATATCTAAAGGTTTACCTGTAACAATACCGAGTACAGAATGTCCAACATTCATTGAATAAGTATCCATATACCATGCCATTACCTGTGGGTTGGTATTTACATCTGGTGCAGGAATATCCCTATCTTCACCTATAATTACCTGTATTTCTGAGAAAAATCTTCTTGATAGTCTTTCCAATTCTCCGTCAGATAATTCTTTTGGATTTACTGTAACTCCACCTTTACCTCCACCATATGGGATATCTACAACTGCAGATTTCCAGGTCATCCAGAAAGCTAAAGCTCTAACTTCGTCTAAAGTTACATCCTGATGATATCTAATTCCACCTTTAGCAGGTCCTCTAGCAATATTGTGTTGAACTCTGTGTCCGGTGAATACCCTTATTGAACCATCATCCATTTTTACAGGGAAATTAACTGTTAGTTCTCTTTTTGGTTTTGAAAGTACTGCTTGTAAATTTGGGTCTAAATCCATTACTTTACATGCTTTATCAAACTGTTTCAATGCATTTTCAAATAAGCTCATGCCAGCACCCTCCTCAGATAAAATAACTTCATTTTAATTTTAAAATTTTTTACCAAATAAAACAAGCCGTATATGAGTGATTTCCAGCCATATATGCGTATTTATTTTAGATTAGGTATAAAAATCTCTTTAGATTATATAATATGAAAAATTTTTCACGAAAAAAATTTCTTATTGATAATTGGTGTTTTTATTAACTTAATATTTAATTTTTTACTCTAATGCTTTTCATTTACTTATGAGTTAATCTAAACAAAAATAACTTGTTTTGTATTTTAAAAATTTATTTGATATAATGAATGTGATAAAAATTCCAAAAGGAGGAAGAAAAATGAAAGTACTCGTTATCAACTCTGGTAGCTCTTCTATAAAATATCAATTATTAGACATGACAACAGAAAAAGCTTTATCGAAAGGTTTAGTTGAAAGAATAGGTATAAATGGATCAAGAATTGTTCATAAAGTAAATGGCGAAAAACATATTTTAGAACATGAAATTCCAAATCATGAAGTTGGTTTGAAACTTGTTTTAGACTTATTAACAGATGAAAAATATGGTGTATTGAAAGATTTAAAAGAAATAGATGCAGTAGGTCATAGGGTTGTTCATGGAGGGGAACGATTTGCATCTTCAGTTAAAATTACTGATGAAGTATTAAAAACCATAGAAGCACTATCTTTCCTTGCTCCTTTGCATAATCCTGCAAATATAATGGGAATTAAATCTGCAATGAAATTATTACCAGGCGTACCACAGGTTGGAGTTTTCGATACAGCATTTCATCAAAAAATGCCATCAAAAGCATATTTATATGCAATACCTTATGAATATTATGAAAAATACAAAATTAGAAGATATGGTTTTCACGGAACAAGTCATAGATATGTAGCTAAGAGAGCTTCAGATATTTTAGGAAAACCATATGATGAATTGAAAATTATAACTGTACATGTTGGTAATGGAGCTTCTGTTGCTGCTGTTAAAAATGGAGTTTCTGTAGATACATCAATGGGGTTCACTCCACTTGAAGGATTGGTAATGGGTACAAGAAGTGGTGATATTGATCCTGCAATTGTTGAATTTTTGGAAAAAGAAGAAGGGTTATCCGCAAAAGAAGTTGTTAATATTTTAAATAAAAAGAGTGGGGTTTTGGGATTAACTAAAGGATTTAGTAGTGATATGAGAGATATTGAAGATAATGCAATTGAAGGTGATCCAGTATGTAGATTGGCATTTGATATATATGAATATAGAATTGCAAAGTATATTGGAGCATATGTTGCTGCAATGAACGGTGTTGATGCAATAGTATTTACTGCTGGTGTTGGTGAAAATTCACCTATAATGAGAGAAGAAATAATTGAAAACTATCTTGGATATTTAGGAATAGAAGTTGATAAAGAAGCAAATAAAGTAAGAGGTGAAGAAAAGATTATTTCCACAAAAGATTCAAAGGTAACAGTTATGGTAGTGCCGACAAATGAGGAATTAATGATAGCCAGAGATACAAAGGAAATAATCGAAAAAGGATTGGATGAATTAAAAATATAATATAAAAAAACGAGAAGGCTTTTGTCTTCTCGTTTTTTGTTATGTCAAATTTTTTATTATATTTTTATTATAAAAGTGTTATAATTATATTAGAGAATATGTGATTACGATGTCCAAAAAATAAAGTCGCTCAAACCTTGATTGTTAATCCTCAAAAATAGCTCATTATCGCCGGTCGTATCAGACTCACATCCATGTTCGGCTTCACTCAATTTTACCCTTAGATTTTTTATAAAAAATCTAAGGGAAAAGGTGAGCGATAGCTCAAAAGTTTTTTATAAAATCAAAAATATTTAAACCAATACCCGCGGTAGCGTGTATGGACAATCTGCGAGTTTTCGCTTGCTTTACTAATTGGACACCATATATGTGATTAGAATATCTAAAAAGTCAAATTCACTCAGGCAGTTTGATTACATATCATCAAATATCCGTGGTAGCGTGTAACACCGCAGATGTGCACTTATAGCAGGAGGTAAAAATTATGATAAAAACAATTAATTTAAAAAAAATTTATAAAAATGAAGGTGTTGAAGTTCATGCTTTGAAAGGAATAAATCTGGAAATTAAAGATGGTGAGATGGTTTCTATCTTAGGGCCATCTGGTTCTGGTAAATCTACACTTTTAAATTGTTTATCTGGAATAGATAAGCCAACAGAAGGAAAGGTTATTATAAACGATGTTAATATAACCTCTTTGAAGGATGATGAATTAACAACTTTTAGGGCAAAAAATATGGGATTTATTTTTCAATTTTTCAATTTAATCCCAGTATTAAATGCTGTTGAAAATGTGGAATTACCTTTATTAATACTTGGTTATAATGAAAAAGAGGCCAGAGAGAGATCAGAACAAATGTTAATAGAAGTTGGATTAAAAGATAGGATGAAAAATTTTCCCAATATGTTAAGTGGTGGAGAAGCACAAAGGGTAGCAATTGCCCGGGCTCTTGTTGCGGAACCAAAGATTATATGGGCTGATGAGCCAACAGGAGCTCTTGATACAAAAACAGGAATAACAATTATGAATTTAATAAAAGAATTAAATGAAAAAAATAAACAAACATTTGTTATTGTTACCCATGATCCCAGAATTACAGAATATACTCAAAGAATTCTGAAAATGGATAGTGGATGGTTATCTGAATGAAATGAGGTGATCTCATGGTTATTATATTGTTATTAATAATAGTAGTAATTTTAGTATTCTTTTTTGTAAAAGCATCTTTCAGTCCACATATTTTGAAAATATCCTTTAGAAATATATTTAGAATAAAAAGAGAATCATTTTTAATGATTTTAGGGTCAATGATAGGTGCTGCATTCATTATAGGATCATTAGGTATGAATGATTCCTTTAAAAATTATATATATAAAAGCGTTGATTTGTATTTTGGTGAAATTGATGAAGTTATAAATTCAAAGGTTAGTATAAATTATGAAGATATTAAACCCTTTATAGAAAAATTAGAAAAAGAAGATTTGATAGATGGTGTTATTCCTATTTATTTTAAGTTGTTTCCTGTAACAAAAAAAGGAAATATTAGAGGGTTAAAAATTTCTGAATTATCTCAGGCAAGTATAGTTGGGATGGATTATACCTTAATTGAAAATTTTGGTGAAAAAGAAATAAAAATACCATCAGAATTTTTAAAATTACGAGATAATGAAGCCATTATAACCAGAAGGTTAGCTGAAAGACTTAAAGTTTCAGAAGGAGAATATATAGAAATAATTACAGGAGCATCACCGATAAATCTATTATTTCCCAGGAGTTTTAAAGTTGTAAAAATTATAGATTTAAAGAGTATATTAAATTATAGGGGGTTGGATGCGAATAATGGTATAGGTACGGTATTTGTTACGTTAAATGCAGGGAGAAAAATTTCAAGGGTTCCGGAAAATCATTATTTTCAGATTTTAATTTCAAATAAAGGCGACTTTATTGAAGGAAATAAATTAACAGATAAAGTAAAAAAAATATATGAACAAATGAATATAAAAGCTGAATTTATACCGGTAAAGTCAAATCAAATAAAAGCTGTTGATCGTGGAGGGGTATCTTATATCTTTCTGGCTTTAAGTCTATTTTCAATAATTTCTGGTGGAGTATTGATAACAAATATGTATTCAATGCTTATAAGTGAAAGAAAAAGAGAGTTAGGAGTATTAAGAGCGATAGGATTTAAAAGAAGAGATATACGAAATGTAATATTCTATGAAAGTATATTTTATACATTATTTTCTATACCATTAGGTATAGCGACTGGATTGTTGATTTCCAGATTAACTTTTTCAAAAGTAACCTCGTTATTTAAGGAATTATCATCTTTTGAAAATATAATAGGAGAAATTCCTTTAATTGATGCATACTATATATCTTTAAACTCTATATTAATTGGAGTTGTAGTGGGAGTATTTCTTCCTTTGACAATAACATTCTGGTATTCATATTCGATAGGTAAATTGAATATTGTAAATGCTATTAAAGATTTAGAGGAAGAAAAGAAAAAAGGTAAATTTGGGAAATATAAGATAGTTATTGAAAATATATTATCTATTTTAATATTTTTAATTTCCTTAATATTAAAAATAGATAGCTTTATTATGTTGGGAATAAAAAGTTTTTTAATACTTCTTTCTGCGATTATGATTGTCACATTTAACTTAAAATTTATAGAAATATTTTTATTGAAATTGATAAAATTGAAAGGAAAATTTGTGCCCATATTGAAAATAGCTTTTTCATATCCTATGAGGAATAGAAAAAGAACAGGAGCAATTATTACTTTATATAGTATGGTTATATTTATAATAGTGGTTTTAACGATACTTCCATACATCCAACAAAAACATTTAAAAAGATCCAGAGATTCTTTGTTTGCAGGATTTGATGGAGTGGTTGTTGAAATGCCTACAACACTTTTGCCTATTAAAATATCAAAAAAAGATTTAAAAAGTGTAAAAGGTATTAAAGATGTTGGAGAATTTTACTTTATAGTAGCACATGAAAACAATAATGATTATGGAATAGTATTTGGTTCAAAAGAATTTTTTACAAAAAATAAGATAAAAATAAAAAAAAGTATATTTGAAGGACTTTCAGAAGATGAAATATGGCTGGAAATTTATAATAATCCAGGTTATGCTATAATGCCTGAGAGATTAACTGATCCAAAATATGGTTACAATTTTGAACTTGGTAAGACTTATACCGCATATATACCAGCTCAAACATTTGGTCCTAATAAAAGTGAAACATCAAATTCATCAGAAAGCACTATAACCTATAAAATAGTAGCAATAACTTCAAAAATAAGTGAAACACTTGCAATGGGACCTGTAATAAGTTTAAAAAACCCCGAGTTGGAAAAGTATAAAAAAAATGCAGTTCATGGTTTCTTTTTTTCAATTTATCCTGAATATAAATTGCAGGTAGAGGAATATCTTAAAAAGAAAAATCAGTTTTACATTTTTGTAGACGATTTACTTAATTTAGGATTAAAAGCATCTCAAGGAATGGTCAGTATATTCAATTCATTTTTATATTTTGGACTTATGATAGGAATTATTGGAATTGCAATTACAATGATGAAAGCTGTCAATGAAAGAAGGAGAGTTATAGGAATGTTAAAGGCAATAGGCTTTACAAAAAATATGGTATTTTTATCTTTTTTTATAGAATCATCTATTATTATAATCCTTGGGCTTATTATTGGAAATTCAGCAGGTATTTTTACAAGTTATTTGATTTTTCAAAAGTTATTTGAAGATGTAGGTATAACTTTTCAAATTCCTTATTTAAAATTATTTATAACGTCGATATCCTTTTATATAATTTCAGTTTTATTTATATATTTACCATCAAAATCAGCGTCAAAGCTTTCTCCAAATGAAGCCATGAGAGCTTTGGATTAAACTTAAACTATAAAAAAATCGCAGATTGTCAATCTGCGATTTTTTGTTTTCAATTTATAATATTTAAAATCGTACAGTAAAAGATAAATAATAATCAGTGGTAATAAAAGGAATATTAATATCTTTTAGAGGGTCTTCTTGATCAAGAATTTGTGTATATATTGAAACCATGCTGACGGAATTATAAAGATAATCTGTAGGGTTATATCCTTGCAAAAATTGCAAAGCACCCTGTATAAGAGTTAGTCTATAACCAAGTTCCAGGCCGAAGACATCTCCAGAATAAAATCGAACTCCTGCTCTTGAAATAGAATATAAAGAATCTTCTTTTGCTTTTTTTATAAAAGCGTCAAAATCTGGATCATTTGGATCAGGGTTAACATTTACTGCTAATAAATATCCGCCTTCAATTCCTCCAAAAATTTCTAAAGAATCTGTTATATAATATCCAAGCTGTGAAAATCCCTTTGCAATTATTGAATTAAGTCCAAGGTTAAATTGTAAATCTGGATCTTCAAACTTCATTGTTATACCATACATAGATGCCTGTGCGTGTGTTTTTAAAGAAAATTTGCCAAAATTAAAATTATTATGGTTATATCCATTTAAATAATATATATAGAGATATCCATTATCAGGTCGTGGTTGTCCAAAATAAGAAGGAAACACAAAAGGATCTATAATACCGCCATTGATATTTAAAACCATGAGATCTGTTAAATAATATCTTAATCCGAGGTTATATACACCAAGTATATCGAGTAATGGTGCTGTGGATATTTCTAAATTTGAAACTGAATATCCAATACTTTCAAAATTAACAAATAAGCCTTTATCGTGTTGCGGAACAATGTCGGATTTTATTGCAAAGGAAATTATACTCATTATAACTATTATACCTATTATTATTTTTTTCATATTCCCCCTCCTTCTGGTTTTAAAATAATTTTAATACGTTATTATTATACCATAAAAAATCCAATATTTTAAATCAAAACATCCTCATTTTTAAATATCTGACTTGCGATATAAGTTATTAAAAATCCTAGTAAAATAATTATTATAGAATTCATTACATAAACTTTAGAATATTTTACTGTATCTCCAAGCGGAATATATTTAAATATAGTAATATATCTAATCCATTCCCACTTTTCAACTACTGTACCAAACATATCACCTACGTACATAATTAAAAATACACCCATTGAGATAGAAATTGTATTAAAAGAGTTTTGAAAAATAACAGATAATAAAATGGTTAATGCTCCAAAAAATATTTCAATTACAAATAAATAAAGCGCAAATCCGGCTAAAATCGTTGCATTATATTCATAATTAACATAAATATTAAAAAGCAATAAAATACTTACACCAAAAATTACTGCAAATATTGTATAATAAATAAACACAGCAAAAGCTTTTTTCAGAAAAATTTGATTCCTTGTTATTGGTTTAGTTAAAATATATTCTATTGTTTTAGTCTCATATTCATTTACAAAAATATTTGATGCCAATAAAATTGCAAATATTGCTGCAAATATTTCAGCCATAATCATAACCTTTGCACTAAAAAAACCTTCTGGTGTAATAAATGACTCATCTATATTAAAAACTTTAAGAATAAACTTTGGCATTGAATTAATAAAATCTGTTAACATATCCGCATCTTTCATAATACTATCAATAAATGGCGCTACTAACCAGGAAAACATCAATAAAATCATTGACCATATTAAAAAGCTTTTATAATTAAATTTTAGCTCCTTTTTTAATAACATTTTTTCATCTCCCTAAATAATAATATCTTTTTTCTCAAAGATCTTTCGAGCAATAGAGACAATTAATAATGACAAAATAATTATCATAAAAATATTAAAATAATATATTTTTTGATTAAGAACTATATCCCTAATCGGCATATAATAAAATATGCTTATCCTTCTTAAAAATTCTGTATTTTTTACGCCCTCAGTTACAGTAACCCCAAAATACATAAAAAATAGCAGTCCAAGTGTTATTGAATTTGTTAATTTTCTTTTTTGAAAAAATAACGAAATCAACACACTAATAGATGCAAAAAAAATCTCTGTTGTTAATAAGTATAGGAAGAAACCAAACAATACTAAATTACTATAATCCTGATCAACATAGATTAAAAAAAACATGGCAATTGAACCAAAAAAAACTAATGCCAATAATACAATATCTATAAAAATAACAAATATCTTATTAATATAAATTTTTGACCTGGAATATGGTTTTATTAATAAATACTCAATAGTTTTATTATCAAATTCTCCTGCAAATATTTTACTTGATAACATAGATGCATACAATCCGAAAAATATAAACATAAAAGTCATACCTTCCGAGCCAATAAGCCCTTCAGGTTTTGATAATATTTGAACATCCATATTAAATGCACTTAAAAATTGTTTTGGCATTCTCTCAAGGAATTTTACAAAAAACTCCAATTCTTTTATCATAAAATCTGTTAAACCTGCATATAACATATTAAACAATGTAATAACTATAATCCATATAAATAAATTTTTAAAATTAAACTTGAATTCTTTCTTTATTAATGTCATAATCTCACTTCCTATTTATATAATTCTAAGAAAATATCTTCTAATGCCGGATTTTTAATTTCTATATCCCTAAAATTAGTCTTTACTAAATCATTCAAAAAGTTTTTAAGTTCAAAGGATTTTACTTCAAAAGTATATATTCCATTTTCATTATTTTTATACTTATATTTTTTCAATTCATCTGTTAATTTCAAATCGTATATTACAGCAATTTTCTTTGAAATATCTTTCAGTCCTTCTATTGTTCCAGATTTTACAATATTTCCATCTTTTATCATTGCAAAACTATCACATAATTTTTCAACTTCAGATAAAACATGTGAAGAAAATAAAATAACAGCCCCATTTTCTTTATGTTTTTTTATTAATTTATAAAATTTTTGTTGAACCAATGGGTCTAACCCGTTTGTAGGTTCATCTAAAATTAAGTACTTTGGTTTGTGTACTAAAGCCTGTAAAATTGCTATTTTTTTCTTATTTCCAAGTGATAAGGCTTTAAACTTTTTATTAATCTCTATATCCAATAATTCAATAATTTCTTTCTCATATTCTAAATCAATATTTTTATAAAATGAGCGATTAAAAGCTAAAAATTCTTTAATTTTCATATCACCATAGAAATTAACCTCTCCAGGAATATATCCTATATCTTCTTTTATAAAATCAATTTCATATGGCATTCTTTTGTCTTCAATTAAAGCTTCTCCCTCATCTGGCTTTAAAAATCCTGTTAAAACTCTAATTGTTGTTGTTTTTCCAGCTCCGTTTGGACCAATCAATCCAAATATTTCCCCTTCTTTGATTTCAAAAGAAACATTTTCGATACCTTTGTGTTTGCCATAATATTTTTTCAAATTACTTATTTTTATCATAATTCCCCTCCTTTTTTTTAATTCCGTTTTCAAAAATAAATATTATTTGATTGGATAAATCAGCCATTTCATCCCAGGATAGATCTGTTTTATGTTTTTTTACATACTCTAATATAGAATTATTTAAATTTAATATAAGAAATGATGTAAACTTAAGATCAATATTTTCATAAATTTCTCCTCTTTCTTGTGCTTGTTTTAATAAAGAAAAAATCATTTTTTCTCCTTTATTATTTAAGTTTCCAGTGATTTCCTCTATAAATTGCTCATCTTCATTTAAAAATAAATAGCCAATTTGGGCAAATTCTGGAAAATCTTTTATAAATTTTAACGAAACATCAGCCATATTTTTCATTAAAGAAAAAATATCCATTTTGTCAATATTTTTATTGACAATATCATTTAAGTATTTTAATTTTGTCTCTGCAATTAAATCGATAATATATTTATATAAATCTTTTTTATTTTCAAAATATTGATAAAAGCTCCCTTTAGAAATTTTAGAATTTTTTACTATTCTATTTACACTTGATTTTGAAAAAGAGTAAATACTAAATTCTTTTATCGCTACATCTATAATTTTCTTACGTTTTTTTTCAGGTAAATTAAAAAATGTTTTTTTAGGCATTTAATCTCCTCCTTATGACCTAAAAGTCATATGACCTTATAGTCATATAATAACCCTTTTGTATTACAAATACGTTAAGATTTTTCATTTTTAATCTTTGAATGTACTTTGATATTATGCTGAAAAATATAAAAAAAACAAAAACCAGGCCAATGCCTGGTTTTTGTTTTTTATAAAAAATAATTATTAATTAAAGATAATTATAAAGATTTTCATTGTTTCATCTAATAATTCTAACTCTTTTATATATTGTGTTCTATCTATGTAATAATAGTTTAGTTTATTTTTATTAATATATCATCCATGATTTTCGGATCTGTTGGTTGTCCTCCACCAAATGCCCATTGACCACCTTCTGGAGTTAAAGGTCTTAAAACTGATTCTATACCATCATAATCATATGTAGTGATATAAATCTTCCACCCACTTAAATTATCTGTTTCTAAAACTGATAAAGGAATAGTAAAACTGATTGTTGCTAATTGTTTATTAACCTTTATTGTTGGAACAGGCGTAATTGGTTTTCCCATAGTATCTTTATTTGCACCCTCAGAACTATGAACAGAGACAATCCAACCAGTTAAATATAATTCATAATCCCAATCCAAATTATCAGGCATTTTAGCATTTTGCTGAGGTAAAACTTTAATACCTTCTTTATCGGGATTATCAAAGAAAATTTGAAATGTCACATGATCAAAACCATTTGCAGGAGACCAACTATCAGTAACTTCTTTCATTATCAAGTCTACTTTCAATTGTGTACCTATTTGTTGTATTTTAACAGCTTTAATATCAGCCTGATTTTTGAATGTGGTATCTAATGGATACTTATATGTTCCAAATGGTCCGAAATCATCTTCCAGTCTATCTTCTACATATGCTAAATCTTTCGAAGGAATATCTATATTTATTTCATATGTTTTAGAATAAGCATTAATAATAGGTATTTTTCCATAGGCTTTTACAAAGATTTTATGTTTTCCAGGTGTAAATTCCGATATTTTTACAGGAATTTGCCATTTTTCATTTTCTCTTTTATTTAAATTTAATGTTACATATTCCTTTTCTTCGCCATCAATTATTAACTTTATACTCTTAGCATTATTTGCTATACCTTTAATAACAAAATCTGTTTTATAACTTGATCCAGATTCTATATTTATTATTTTCACATAGGTATCTTTCTTTTTTACTGATTTTATTTCATTTGTTATTCTATAAATTGCAACAGCTTTTCCATTCATCAGAGTATTCAATGTACCTTTATACACAATATCTTTTCCTAACATATTTAAAGCAAATATGTTTTTTAAAACAATACCTTTTTTTAATCCAAGATCTATACCAGTTGCATATTTTCTTTTAGCATTTGTATTTATCATAACTAAATATTTTTCATTATTATTACTTATTGTATATGCTAATACTCCAGGACCTATTTCATCAGCAAATACAACATCAACTTTTCCATATCTAAAAACTGTATTTTCTTTTCTTAATTTAGTTAATGTTTGTATAAATTTATATAAATCATTCTCTATATCAAAATGATCTACACCTTTTGATGCAAATCCTCCTTTAAACATAGTTGCTCTAGTTTCTTCAAAACCTTGTTCTGTTCCATAATAAATTGTTGGAATACCTGGAATAGTAAAAATTAAGGTTAAAGCTTGTTTTAAATCGTTTTTAGTCGCACCTTTTAAAAATCTATCCATATCGTGATTATCAACAAAAGTTACCAACCTTTTCGAATCATAATATTGTTGTCTTTCTTTTAATCTAAAAGCAAGATATGAAGTAGGTTTTCCTTCTTTAAAAACACGTTTTATACCAGTTAGCAAGGGGAAATCTAACATAGAATTATAACCATCATCAAAATATTCTTTTAACGTTTTTTCTCCTGTGTTATCAAATGGTGGAGGAGTTATCCAGGCTTCTCCAAACACGATAAAATTATCTTTTCCTTCTTTTTTAGCTGTAGAATATATTCCATCTTTATCATTTAAAAATTTTTTCCAGAATTCATGAGGGACATATATAGCAGTATCTATTCTGAAACCATCTATTCCAACTTTCTTTATCCAGAAATTATACGAATCTTTTAATGCATCTATGACTATCGGGTTTTCTGTATTTAAATCATCTAAATTAGCAAATTCAGTATTTTGCTTATCAGGATTTTTAATTTCTGTTGGAAAATGATATATGTTCATTCTCCTTTGTTCTGGATCATTATAATCATTCATATCAAATGGATATTGAATCGGTTTTTTTGTTGGAATGCTTTTATCATTTAAAAAATATTTTCCATCTTTATATATAAAAAAATTTCCCACATGATTTGTTACGATATCCTGAATAACGTATAATCCTCTTTTATGGGCTTCATCTACCAATTTTTTATATATTTCAATATCCCCGAAATGTTCATCCACTTTTTTAAAATCTCGTGCCCAGTATCCATGGTATCCACCATAATTTACATAACCATCCCACCATTGATTTGCTACTGGTGGGGTAATCCATATAGCAGTAGCACCAAGATTTTTTATATAGTCCAGTTTTGATATAATACCTTTCAAATCCCCACCATTATATTTAGAATTTTCAAAACCAGCTTCTATTCCATTTTTAGTTAAAACATCGTTACTAAAATCTCCGTTGGCAAATCTATCGATCATTACAAAATAAATAACTTGATCTTCCCAGTTAAAAGAATTTGCATATGTTATTCCAAACAGTATTAAAAAAGATATAAATAGAAAAGATTTCCTCATTTTAACAACCTCCTTTAATTGATAAGTAAATTATAACAAATAATATCTGATTTAACATATAGAGATTTAAGTTATTATAAAGTTATAATCATAAATATTTTTTTATAAATAAATATTGTCCGATATAATTCTCTCTAATTAATTACAAAAAAACTTTCAAACATGTAGATTAAATATATCGAAAAAGAAAGTTTTTATTCTCTTAAATAAAAAAGTCTTTTCTTAACTTGACAAATGAAAAAAAATAATATATAATAATACTCGGATTGAGCGTGACCCGCTAGCTCAGGCGGTAGAGCACTTGACTTTTAATCAAGGGGCCCTGGGTTCGAGTCCCAGGCGGGTCACCAGTTTTTTATACTCTGCCATGGCGCGAGTGGCGGAATTGGCAGACGCGCTGGACTTAGAATCCAGTGGGATTTACCCGTGTGGGTTCAAGTCCCACCTCGCGCACCAACACGTTGTTTATTGCGGAAATAGCTCAGTGGTAGAGCACCTGCTTGCCAAGCAGGGGGTCGCGGGTTCGAATCCCGTTTTCCGCTCCAAAACACTCAAAGGCTCCATTACGGAGCCTTTTTTCTTTTTTTAAGAAACATATTTTATTATCTTTTATATCTCCATAATATTAACTTCTTTATCATGCGGGTCTATTAAAGCTATAGTTGCTCTATTTGTTAACCATCCAGAAGCTTCACCGGGATTAACAACAACTGTATCATTACTGTTTTTTCTATGAATAATTTCATGTGTATGTCCAAAAAATATAAAATCATATAATCCACTTTTTTCAGCGGCATTTAATGCATATGGCTCATGCATCATAAAAACTTTATAATTTCCTATTTCAATACTTCTTGGACCAATTAAAATTTTTCCATTTGATCTTTCACTTAGCAATAATTTTTCACCATCATTATTACCAAAAACACCATAAAAATCTATACCTTCTTTTAAAATGTAAGGTAAAACAAATGGAGCTACAAAGTCACCACAATGAAAAACAGCTGTAATGTTCTCTCTTTCGATAATTTTTTCTATTTCTTTCATTTTATACATATTATCATGTGTATCAGAAATCACCAGCCACATAAATTACCCCCTCCTTTGCCACTATCTATTATCATTATATCTCATTTAAAATTATTTGTCCACTTTTATGATATAATTATTTTAAAATTAGCAAAACAAACTAACGGAGGTGGAAAGATGGAAAGTATGAAAAGAAATTTCTATGCTTTCATCTGGCATGCAATCTTTTTAGCTATTGCTAGCTCATTTATAGAAATAAATACAGTTATACCTTCTTTAATATTAAAGGCTGGCGGCGGTGAAATATTGCTTGGAATAGTTACTGCTATAACAGTTGGAGTACCTTTATTGGCACAACTGTTTTTTGCTAGTTTTTTAGTTTCAAAAAAAAGAAAAAAGCCATATTTGTTAACAGGTATTTATCTCAGGATATTTTCGTTATTAGCAATAGGTTTGATTTTAATTTCAAGTATACCTGATAAAATGTTATTGGCATTAATAATTATAATTATTTCTATATTTTCATTTAGTGGCGTTTTTGCTGGAGTGAGTTACACTGATCTATTGGGAAAATCAATTCCAACAAAAGAAATTCAAAGAAAATTTATGAGTTATAGACAGATATCCCGCAGCTTTTTTGCTTTAATAAGTGCATTTCTGGCAAAATATATATTAAACACGTTAAATTATCCTAAGAATTATTCGAATATGTTTTTAATTGCATCATTTTCACTTTTTATAGCTTCTTTAGGTTTTTGGTTGATAAAAGAAAAGGAAATTGATACAAATAAGAAATTTCCTTCTTTTATAGAAGTGGTAAAAAATATACCAGAAATTTTATCTAAGGACAGAAATTTATTGAATTATGTGATTTTTAGTAATTTAACTGGATTTGGCCTTATTATTATACCTTTTTATATTTTGCTTGCAAAAAATTCATTTCCAGATGCAAAAAATATGATAGGAAATTTTTTATTATTGCAAATGATAGGAATAGTTCTTGCAAGTATTGTCTGGGGAAAAATCCTGCATAAGAAAGGGTATAAACACGTATTGTTTTTTTGTTCGGTTATGGGGATAGTTCTTCCTATATTATCATTGTTTTTAAGTAAAACAACACCTTATATATATTCTATGATTTTTTTGATATCAGGGTTTACATTGAGTGCAAGACAGATGAGTTTTGAAGGCGTTTTAATTGAAATTAGTACTCATGAAAACAGAGCTTTATATGTTGGTATTTCTGGAGCGTTAAATATAGTCACAGCTATCTTGCCTTTAATTATAGGTACAATAATTAAATATTTAGGTTTTAATTTGGTAATGCCTTTTGTAAGCGCGATGATAATAATTAGCTTATATTTCTTGGTTAAAATTGAATTGCATACTTAGAAATATAATAATACCCTTTTATAAAAGTTATAAAAGGGTATTAATTTTTGACTTTTTTTATCACATATATATTCAATTGACAGATAAATGTTTATATGATATAATAAAGAAGAAGAAATTTTTAATTATATGTGAATATTATAACTTTTTTGGAGGTGATTATATGAAGTATGATATTATTGTAATTGGTGGAAGTGCCGCAGGTTTAATTGCTGCTATGACATCAAGGAAGCTATACAAAGATAAAAGTATTTTAGTTATAAAAAAATTAGAAAAGGAATTAGTTCCATGTGGTATTCCTTATATTTTTCACACTTTAGGTAGTGTTGAAAAGGATTATATGGGAATAGAAGAAAAATTCAAAACTAACAACATTGATTTATTAATCGACGAAGTTATTGATGGTAATACTGATGAAAAAATAATAAAAACAAAGGGCGGAAAAGAATTTGAGTATGATAAATTAATTATTGCAACAGGTTCAACGCCTTTTATTATTCCAATTCCTGGACACAATCTGGAAAATGTAATGACTATTCCGAAAAATTATAAGTATTTAGATAATGTTCATGAAAAGATCAAAAATGCAAAAAATGTAATTATTATTGGTGGAGGTTTTATAGGTGTTGAAGTAGCTGATGAAATAAAAAAATCAGGAAAGAATGTAACCTTAATTGAAGCAAGGGACTACTTATTACCAGCTTCCTTTGATAGTGACTTTGGAGAAATTGCTAAACAAGAAATTGAAGGCGATAATGTAAAAGTGCTTCTAAGTGCTAAAGTTAAAGAAATTGTTGGAGATAATAAGGTTGAAAAAGCTATTTTAGAAAACGGGGAAGAAATTCCTGCTGATGTTGTAATATTAGCAACAGGTTATAAACCTAATACTGAATTGGCAAAAAAATTAGGAATAAAAATTTCAGAATGGGGCTATATAGAGACAGATGATTATATGAGAACTTCTATAAAAGATGTATATGCTGCTGGTGATTGTGTTCAACATAAGGACTATTTTACAGGTAAACCTTCAAGATTAATGTTGGCTTCCGCAGCGGTGTTTGATGCAAGAATAGCTGCTTCTAATTTATATAAATTGAAATTATTAAGAACAAATAAAGGATCATTAAATGCATATTCTACAATGATTGGAAGTAAAGCCTTTGCTGCCGCAGGCATAACAGAAGCTGTTGCTAAAGCAGAAGGTTTTGATGTCATTATAGGAAGAGCAGAGGTTGTTGATAGGCACCCAGGTAAGTTTGCTGATGCTTCCAAAATTATAATGAAATTGATATTCTCAAAAGAATGCGGTTTGCTATTAGGTGCTCAAATTGTTGGCGGAAAAAGTGTTGGAGAAATAATAAATATTATTAGTTTAGCAATACAAAAAGAAGTAAACGTAAAAGACCTTCTTACAATGCAAATTGGGACACACCCATTATTGACAGCTGCTCCTACTGTTTATCCTCTTGCAGTTGCTGCTGAACAAGCATTAGCTCAAATGTAATTCTAGAATTAAAACTGCCAGGAATCTGGCAGTTTTTTAGTTCGTGCATAAAATTACACAAATTATTTAAAGGTAATACAAAAAATTTATTAATTATTTTGTTTCAAGGGAAGGAGTAAAATCCATTTGCTCTATTTTTTTAGAAAAAACTATAACATCCAGTATTATCAATAAACTTATAGCTAAAAATATCCAATGCACTTCAACTCTATCTACAATCATTCCAATTACAAGCATTCCAAGTGGCGTTGCAGCTTGAAATATTACCCCTAATGCTGAAAATATTTTTGATCTGTTTTCATTAGGTATAATTCGTTGAAAATATACGCTTATGGGTGTATTTATAAAAGCATTTGTTATCCCCATTAACATTAGCAACGCACCAACCACAAGAAATATACTCCATATACTATTAAATTTACTTAAAAAACGCGGAATCAAAACAACGGCTATTAGTAAATTTAAAAATACCATACCATAAATTCCATTTCTAAATAATTTTTTGCTTTCTCTTTTTGAAAAAAATACTGCCAGTAATATATTACCTACTAAAATCCCCAGAGTCCACATCATTTCAAGAAGCCCATATTGTTGGGGTGAGAATCCTATCACTTCTCTAAATGTATAAGGGAACAATACTGCAAACATTGGATTAAACAATAAATTCAAAAAAATTGCCATAAGAATTAAATTTTTTAAAACATAATTATTGAAAATATAGCTCATTGATTCTTTAAGATCATTAAATATTATTTTTGCATTTATTTCTGCAGTTAAAGTGCTTGTTTTCCTATATTTTATAAACATTTCACTAAATGCTGATAATATAAAAGAAATCCCATTTAAAATAAAAACCCATTGCATTCCAAAAAGACCATAAATAACCCCGCCTAAAACAGGACCCATTATCATTGAAGCACTACTAATACTTTCTGTTACAGAATTAGCTTTCATTAAATCTGATTTAGAAACAAGGTCAGGAAGCATTGCGCTTGTAGCCGCTCCAAAAAAACTATCAAGAATAGATATTAAAACCTGCGTGATAAATAATACAATTAAATTTATTTTTCCAATATATGTCATATATGCAAGAAATAATATAATTATTCCCCTGACATAATCCATTGAAACCATAATATTTTTTCTGTTATATCTATCGCCAAGTACTCCGGCAAATGGGGCAATTATTAAAGCTGGTATCATGCTTATCATTGCAAATAATCCCATTTTAGTTCCAGAACCTGTTAAATCCAATATAAATAAAGGCATTGCTACCATTTGAATACCACTACCAACTAAGGATACCATTCTTCCAATAACATAAAGTAAAAAATTTCTTTTTTGTATTTTATTCATAAATAATCACATCCCTAAATTTGATATCTTTTCATTTCAATTAAAATATCCTTTAGATTTTCCATTTCTTCAAATCCTTCATAATACGATTTAATTCTTCTTTTTCTATTCTTCAATTCTCTCTTTTCAAACATAACTTCACCTCCTAAAATTGATATCTTTTCATTTCAAGTAAAACTTTTTCTAAATTCACCATTTCATTAAATCCTTCATAATACGATTTTGTTTTTTTAAATTTCATATGATCACCCCCGAAAAATTTTTATTCATACTTTTAGTTTTTTAAAATTTTTAAAGTAAGATTTTAAATTTCGAATATATTATATCAAATTTTTTAAATGTTGTCAAGTGCCATTTTGATTTTTTGATTTTAAAATATATTTTTTATAAAATCATTCTCTATAAGTTCAATATATTTAATTCTAAACTTAATAATTTCAAATAGGTAGTATAATATAAACTGTGTAAAAATAAAAAAAGGTAGAGAAAAATAAAAAGAAAGTGAAAAAGAAAAGAACGATTTTTAGTGGAAGAATAGCAATGCCAAGAAAAAGGAAAGAAGAAAATGA
>NZ_AZAX01000056.1:0-56065 GCF_001021175.1 Marinitoga sp. 1155
TGTAAATTGAATTTACACAATGAAAATAAAAAATACCTAAGGGGGGTATAGGGGCCGCCGCATTGGTAATCCATGCCGTGCGGCTCTTTTTTATTTTATTTTCTTTTTTTCTTTCTTTTTATTTTAACTTTTGCATTAGGAAATGTTTGTTTCAATTTCTTTTCGATATTGTCTTCATCTTTTTCAACGATTTCAAAATCTATTTCAGCTGTTAATTTATTTGCGTTTATAACTTTAGCATTTAATTTATCTCCAAGCCTATATATCTTTTTAGTTTTTTCTCCAATCAAAACATTTTGTTTTTCATTATATACATAATAATCATCCATTGAAGAAACATGTATAAGTCCCTGTATAAATTTTTCTGGTATTTCAACAAACATACCAAATTTCATTATATTTGTTATATAAACCTCAAAGATTTTACCTAAATGATTTGTTATATATTCAACTTTTTTCATATCAGTCAAATCCCATTCGGCTTCATTAGCAACTCTTTCTCTTTTAGAGCTATGAGAAGCTATTTCTGGAAGCAATTTAGAATATTTTTCAATTTCTTTATTTTTTAGAGTGCCTTTATTTTTTAAATATTTTTTTAATAGCCTATGTACAATTAAATCCGGATATCTTCTTATTGGGGATGTAAAGTGTGTATAATTTTGTGATGCTAATCCAAAATGTCCAACATTTAAATCAGAATATACTGCTCTTTTTAAAGATCTTACAAGCAATTTTTGAATGCTTTTTCTTAGTGGATGATCCTTTAAATGTTCCAACATATCCTGCAATAATTTAGGATGTATGTTTTTAGGGAATTTATATCTCAATCCCACTATTTCTAAGTAATTTTTAAGTTGTAATAACATATCAGGGTCAGGTTCTTCGTGAATCCTATAAATAAAAGGTAATCCCTGAGAATCGAATATGGAAGCAATTGTTTCATTAGCTTTTATCATAAATTCTTCTATTATAACTTCTGATATACCTCTTTCAACAGGAATAATATCTTCGACATTACCTTTTTCATCAAAAATGAATTTAACCTCTCCACCTTCTATGTCTAAAATAGCACCTCTTCTTCTTCTGTTTTCTCTTATAATTTCCATTAATTCTTTCATTAATTCCAAGTTTGGTCTTAACCATCCAATTTCTTTTTCGAGTTCAGAGTCAGCATCATTATTTAATATTTTATTCACCTTATTATATGTTAATCTTTTTTTACTATTAATAATGCCATTATATACATCAAAATTAACAACCTCTCCATCTTTATCTATCTCCATTAACAAAGACATAGTCAATCTATCTTCACCTTCAACCAGAGAACAGATCCAATCAGATAGTTCATGAGGTAGCATAGGTATAACTGTATCTATTAAATAAATACTTGTACCTCTTTTAAATGCCTCTTTGTCTAAATTAGATCCTTCTTTTACATAATTTGAAACATCAGCAATGTGAACACCTAATAGATAATTTCCGTTATCTAATTTTTTCACCTGAACAGCATCATCGAAATCTTTTGCATTATCACCGTCAATAGTTACGATTAATTCGTCCCTGAAATCTTTTCTTCCTTTTAAATCTTTTTTCTGAATTGTCTTGGGTATAGATAAAGCTTCTTTCATAACATTTTCGGGAAATATACCAGGTTCTGGTAGATCGTGTTTTATTATTACAATAGGAAGATCAACCTCTGGGTCATTAACATTTCCTATAATTTTAGTTATCTTTACTTCAGGGTTTTTTCTTGTGTATTTTATTATTTTAGCTTCAACTATTTGTCCTGGTTTGGCTTTATTGAAATTTTCAGGTGAAACATAAAAATCAGTATTTATTTTTTGATCAATTGGCAAGACAAAGCCAAATAACTTTTTTTGTTCAAAGATACCAACAATTTTTGTAATATTCCTTTTTAATACTCTTAAAACTTTTCCTTTTGGCAAATCACGCCATGACCCTACTATTTCTATTAATACCAGATCTTTATGCATAGCATCTTTTGTATTTTCTAAAGTGATGGCAATCTCTTCTCCTTTTTTTGTAGTTACAAATGCCATACTTCCACGTCGGGTAAATTCTATAATACCGATTTTCATATTATTTCCAACAATGCAAAACCTATTTTTTGAATTTTTATAGACTTCTCCTTCTTCCTGCAAATCTTTCAATATATTTCGTATTTCTTTTTTTTCATTTTTATTTTTAGCTTTTAATTTATCATATAATTCTTTTTGTAAGAGTGGTTTGTTTTTTATTAGTTTTAAAATTTTGTTTTTTAAATCTTCTTTCATGCTTTCTCCTCCGTATTATCAATAGCACACCTGCGGTGTTACACGCTTACAACGGTTTTTTGGATTAAAAATTGTATTTTTCAAAAATAAAAAACTCTTAAATAATTACGCTGTAATTATTTAACCTACGGTGGGCTATTGGTTTAAAATTCTTGTTTTCTATCTGAGTGAATTTGATTTTAGACGTAGTAATAATTAATAAGAATCGCTATGAATGCTATCTTTTTCGTAAAATAAGGTTACTTTTGGATCAAACATTAATTTAATAGTACCAACTGGTCCGTTTCTTTGTTTGCCTATAATTAATTCTGCTTCATGGGGATGATTTAGTATTAGATTTTCATTATTTTTATCCTTTTTTTCGCTTTCTTTTTTTCGTTTGTAGTAAGCATCTCTATATAAAAACATAACCATGTCAGCATCCTGTTCTATAGCGCCAGATTCTCTTAAATCACTTAATCGCGGTCTTTTATCTTCTCTTTGTTCAACAGCACGAGATAATTGTGATAGAGCAACAATAACAACATTTAATTCTCTCGCTAATAGTTTTAATGAACGTGATATTTCTGAAATTTCCTGTTGTCTGCTTTCAGAACCTCTATTTTTAGATGACATTAACTGCAAGTAGTCAATGAAAATAGCTTCAATTCCATATTCTCTTTTCATTCTACGAGCTTTTGCACGTAATGTTCTAGGATCCAATCCGGGTTCATCGTCAACAACAATTTTTGATTGTGAAAGTTTATGTGCAGCATTTACCAATTTGTCCCAATCATCATTGTTTAGCATGCCAGTTCTAACCTTTTGCAAATCTACTTCTGCTTCTGCGCATAAAATTCTTTGAACTAATTGTTCTTTTGACATTTCCAGATTGAACATTGCTATGGGTATTTTATACTTTATAGCAAGGTTACTGGCAACATTCAAAGCAAATGCTGTTTTACCCATGGAAGGTCTTGCAGCAATAATTATTAAATCAGATCTATGAAAACCAGATGTTAATCTATCCAGAGAAATAAAACCGGTAGGTAGTCCAGTAACAAGAGCATTTGGTTCAATAGATGCCCTTTTTTTTAATTCATCTAATTTCTCAAAAACATCATGAACAATATTAGGAACTGAATCATATGTTCTTGTTGCACGAGATTCGGCTATTTCAAATATTTTTTTTTCTGCAAAATCTAAAATTTCCTCAGCTTCACCAATAGTTCTTGTAGCTTCAACAATTTCAGAACTAATACTCACAAGACTTCTAAGAAGTGATTTATCTTTTACAATTTTAGCATAATACAATACATTCGCAGGAGTGGGAACCACTTCTGCTAAATATATAAGTTTATCTTCCCCACCAGCTTTTTCAAGAAGATTAGCATTTCGTAAATTCTCCATAACTGAAATAGCATCAACAGGAAGTCCTCTATCAAATAAATCTTCTATTATTTTAAAAATAATTTGATATTGTTGATTATAAAAATCATTAGATCTAATTTCTTCCAATACATCAGGTAAAACTTGAGGATCTAAAAATATACTTCCCAATAGAGCTTCTTCTGCTTCTGTATTATGTGGTGGAGTTAATTCTTTATTCAATGTTAATACCTCCTTTTACTATGCATGATATAATTATAATACTTTAATGTAAAAATTCAAAGGATGTGTGGAGGTAAAAAAATGTGGGCAAATATTTTTTTCTTTTTAGGAGTAATCTTTACGCTAAATGGAATATATTTGTTTAATTCTTCTGTAAAAGAAACAAGAAAGGGATACATGAAAAACGAAGATAAAATAAGAAAAAACGATAAACACGCATTAATCTCTCTTGGTGTTGGAATTATTTTTTTTATTATCACTTCACTATTTTAACATATTTTTATTTCTATAATAATAAAATTTAGATATAATTCATCCGGCGGTCGCGGCACCCGCCTTAACAAAACAAGGAGGTGTTATAATAATGAAAACTAAAAACATGGTATTAGCAGGTGTTGTAGCAGCATTATATGTAGCATTAACGGTTTTATTACAGCCCATTAGCTATGGACCGATGCAGGTTAGGGTTTCAGAAGCATTAACGGTTTTGCCGTTTTTGAATCCAGTATTTATTCCAGCATTATATATCGGCGCTATGCTGGCTAATGTGTTTGGAGGATTTGGTGCTATTGATATCTTTTTAGGTAGTGCGTTAACATTATTTGCAGCATATTTAACTTATAAAATGCCAAATAAATATTTAGCTCCTTTACCTCCTGTTATAGTTAATGCTTTTGGAGTTTCAGCATATATTGCTCCTCTTGCCAATGTTCCATATTGGCCCACGGTATTTTGGATTGGTATTGGCGAATTTATTGCCTGCTATCTTTTAGGATTGCCGCTTCTAATATTATTAGAAAAAAGAAATATATTAATAAAAAAATGACAGTAGCTCCCTAATGGGAGCTACTGCTTTATTCAAACGGAGTATGACGGCGTATTATGCCATTCCTAAGTAAGCTTTTTGCACATTTTCATCTTTTAATAATAAATCAGAATCATTTTCAAGAATTATTTTACCTGTTTCCAATACATAGCCATAATGAGATATTTTTAATGCTTGTGCAGCATTTTGTTCAACAAGTAAAATAGTACCACCATTTTCATTGATTATCCTGATAATATCAAAAACTTCCGATACCAACACTGGTGCAAGTCCTAAAGATGGTTCATCCATCATTATTAAATCTGGTCTGCTCATTAATGCCCTGCTAATAGCGAGCATTTGTTGTTCCCCACCAGATAATGTTCCGCCGAGTTGTTTTAATCTTTCTTTTAGTCTTGGAAAAAGGTTATAAACCCAATGTAAATCCCTTTCAATTTCCTCCTTATCAGTTCTATTGAAAGCACCCATCATTAAATTTTCATATACAGTAAGGTTTGGAAAAATACGCCTACCTTCTGGAACCAAAGCGATACCCATTCTATTAATTTCATGAGGAGATTTTCCAGCTATATTATTATTTTTATATAATATTTCACCTTCCTTAGGTTTAACCATTCCAGCAATTGAAGAAAGGGTGGAAGTTTTGCCTGCTCCGTTTGCTCCAATTAAAGTTACAATTTTTCCTTTTGGAACTTTTATATTTATTCCTTTTACAGCATGAATGGCTCCATAATAAATATTAAGATTTTTTATTTCAAGAACAATTTCATTCTGCTTTTGCATTCTTCCACTCCTCTCCAAGATAAGCCTCGATAACTTTTGGATTGTTTTGTATATCTTTTGGCTCTCCTTCAGCTATAATAGCTCCATAATCCAGAACCAAAATTCTTTCACATATTCCCATTACAACTTTCATATCATGTTCTATCAATAATATTGAAAGGTTGAAATCATCTCTAATTTGACGTATAAAATGCATTAATTCTTCAGATTCCTGAGGATTCATACCTGCAGCAGGCTCATCTAATAATAATACTTTTGGATGTGTTGCTAAAGCCCTAGCAATTTCTAATTTTCTCTGTAGTCCATAAGGTAGAGATGAAGCTTTTTCTTCTGCTAAATCTAATAATCCAACCTTTTTTAATAATAATAGACCTTCCTTGATCATATCTTTTTCTTTATGTAAATATCCAATTTTAGTTAAAGCCTTAATAAACCATAAAAAAGAACTTCCTTTGGTTTTTTTTCCGTGTTTTTTTAGAATTTTATCCACATCAGTATTTGATAACATATGATGTTGAGCAACTATAACGTTTTCTAAAACAGTCATGTCTTGAAAAAGTCTGATGTTTTGAAACGTTCGTGCAATTCCAAGATGAGTAATTTCATGAGGTTTGAATGGCGTGATATCTATTCCATCAAAAATAATTTTTCCTTTTGTTGGGATATATATTCCTGTAATAACATTAAATGCAGTTGTCTTACCAGCACCATTAGGGCCTATTAAACCGAGTAATTCACCTTCATATAATTGATTATGAAAGTCATTAACAGCAATAAGTCCTCCAAATTGCATGGTAATATGGTTCATCTCAAGAATTTTTTTCATTCAACATCACCTTCTTTTTTCATATATAACTCAACTATAGAAGTTTTTTTAACCTTTATCCCAAATAATTTCAAAAATTTTTCCCATGAAAATTCAGCTCTTCCCATAATACCTTTTTGCCAAAAAATCATAATAAATATAAATATAGCAGATATTACTAACATTCTCATTCCAGGAATACCTGGAACATGAACGCCGAATATATCAAAAGGTTCTTCTAAAGAACGTAAATATTCAAACATTAAAGCAAAAACTCCAGCTCCTATGATAGACCCTGTTATACTTCCTAATCCTCCAAGCACTACCATAATCAAAACATAAAATGTTAACAATGGTCCAAAAGTTGTAATTCTTGGATCGATAGTTGTCAACCAGTGAGCATATAATGCTCCAGAAATTCCAGCAAAAAATGCACCAAAAACAAAAGACATAAGTTCATGGCTAAATACATTAATTCCCATTGATTCTGCTGCAATTGAATCTTCTCTTATAGCTATTAAAGCCCTTCCATAAGAACTTTTAATTAAACTTATTATAGCTATTAAGGTAATTAGTAACCAACCCCAAGCCCAATATAAATTTGTATAATTTGGAAGTCCTTTTAAACCTAATGGACCGTTAGTAACACTTATAACATTATTAGCCAGAACTCTTGCTATTTCTGCAAAGCCTAAACTTGCAATTGCTAAATAATCTCCGGATAATTTTAATGTTGGCCATCCAATTAAAAATGCAAAAATTGCAGCAACAACACCACCGGCCAGTGTAGCTATAAGAAAATTAGCATGTAAATTTAATAGCCATGGCTGAATGGGTACTATAATATACGAAATTTCTTTTTGAAAGGGTTCTAAAGTAAGTAATGCAGATGTATATGCGCCCAATAATACAAAACCGGCATGTCCTAAAGAAAAAATACCAGTAATACCATTTATTAAATTTAAACTTACTGCCATAATAGCATATATAGGTATAAGTGTGAGAATTCTTAGAGTATAATCGCTAAAATTTCCTTGTGCATAATATAAGAAAAGACTAAATAATATAACGAATATAAGGGTTAAAGTGTAATTTAATTTTTTCATGCTATCACACCTTTACTACGGACTTTTTCCCCAATAGTCCATCTGGTTTTATTAATAAAATAACAATAAGAATAATAAAAGCAAAAGCATCTCTATATCCAGCTGCACTCGGCATTAAAGCAACAAGAAAGATTTCTAATAATCCTAATAGAAATCCTCCCACAACAGCGCCAGGAATAGATCCTATACCTCCTAAAACGGCAGCGATAAAGGCTTTTAATCCTGGCATGAATCCCATATACGGCTGAACATTAGGATATCTCATTGCCCACATGATTCCTCCAGCTGCTGCCATAGCTGAACCGAGTGCGAAAGTAAATCCTATAACCATATCTACATTAATTCCCATTAAAGAGGTTGTAGGAATATCTGAAGAAATAGCCCTCATAGCCATACCAATCTTTGTTCTATAAACTATCCAGAATAAAAGCAAGAATAATAAAGCAGTTATAAAAAATACCATAAAAGTTAATACGGGAATTCTTGCACCACCAATATTCCAGGTTTTATCCAAAATCCATCTGTTTTTTTCATTAAAAACAGATGTAAATGATTTTGGAACTGCCCCAAAAACAACAACGGCAAAACTTTCTAAAAAGAAACTCATACCAATGGCTGTTATTAAAGCAGAAATTCTTGGGGCATTTCTTAAAGGCTTATATGCAATTCTATCAATTAAAAATCCTAAAATTGAAGCGCCAATGACCCCAATTATAACAGCAAGCCATAATGGTGCTCCGGCAAGCGAAGCATAAAGAGCAAAATAAACCCCCATCATCATAATATCTCCATGAGCGAAATTTATCAATCGTAATATACCATAAACCATGGTATATCCAACTGCTAAAAGAGCATATAATCCACCAAACATTATTCCATTAAACAAATTTTGAAGAAAAATAGAACCACTCAATGCCGACACCTCCGTTTTTAAAAAATCCCCGGGAATTCCGGGGATTTATTTTATTTATATATTATTCAGCCGCAGGATTTACAGTTGTAACATATGTAAATTCTCCATTTTTAACCATATCAATAACAACAGATTTTTCTGCATCCCCGTTTTTGTTTATTGTTATCATACCAGTGGCACCTTCAAAATTTTTAACCTGCCTGATAGCTTTTGCTATAGCTTTTGGATCAGGTTTTCCAGCCATTTCTATAGCTTTTCTTAATACTAAATATGCATCAAACCCTAATGCGTGCATTGCGCCAGGTTCAGAACCAAATTTTTCTCTGAATTTTTCAACAAAAACCTTTGTCATTTCAGTTGCTGCACCTTTTGGATGGAAATGGGTTGTATAATATAAACCTTCTACAGCTTCCCCACCAATTTTTATTAATTCAGGAGCTTCTGCACCATCTCCAGCTAAAATAGGACCTTTGAAACCCAACATTCTTGCCTGTCTTGAAAATAAAGAGATTTCTGGATAATAACCTGTGATGTATAAAACATCAGGATTCTTGTTAATAGCATCTGTCAATTGAGCACTGAACTCTTGATCACCAGTTTTGAAAAATTCGATAAAGTAATTTCCGCCCAATTCTTGGAATTTCTTTTTAAAGAAATTTGCCAATCCCACACTATAATCCTGTTCAACATCGATAAATACAGCGGCTTTTTTTGCGTTTAAATTTTTAAATGCAAAAATTGCAGCAGCTGCACCCTGATAAGGATCAATAAAACATACACGTGAAACATATTTTTTTCTGTTAGTAACCAATGGGTTTGTTGAAGAAGAAGTTAACATAGGAATTTTCTTTCTTTCTGCAACAGCACCACCAGCCAAAGAATGAGCGCTTGCAACTTCACCGATAATAGCAACAACCTTTTCTTTATCGATAACCCTACTTACAGCATTTGCAGCTTCTGTCTTTTCTGATCTATTATCTACCAATACAAGATCAATTTTTTCTCCTAATACTTCTGGATACATTTCATGAGCTAATTTAATACCCTGCCAGCTCATTTCGCCAAAAGCTGCAATTCCTCCGGTCATTGGTAATACCACACCAATTTTGATATTTGCATACAATACCATTGAAAGAACTAAAACCATTGCCACTAAAAATTTCTTCATAGAATCCCTCCCTATTCAAATGTATTAAACGTAAAAACTTGTTTATATTTTACTATATTTTAATATACTTGTCAAGTATGAAAGAAATTTCATTTCTTATATTAACATAAGAAATAAATTATTAACTTTACGAACTATTATATATATATTAAACTTATATATATGAAGAATAAAGAATTTGATGCATAAAAATAAAAAAGCCCGTACGGGCTTTTTTAAAAGAAAATTTTTGCCATTTCATAAATTCTGGAGTCAATTTCTTTATTGTTTAATAAATCCTGTGAAAAAGGTACACTCGATATTTCAAAACCTTTTAGAGATAGTGCAATATTGACTTTTCCTTTTTTGATGTATTCAATGGCCTTTGTTGAAAACATTGTTGCGATCAACCTATCAAAAGATACAGGTGTTCCACCTCTTTGCATATAACCCAGATTAACATTTCGACATTCAACTCCCTCAATAGTGTCTTTAATATATCTTGAAACTATTTCAGAAGGAGTACTTTCAGGTAATTTTTCTTTAATAAGTTTTAATCTTTCAGATAGAGGACATTTTTCCTGAACTACAACAATGGAGAATTTTTTGCCTTCTTCATATCTTTTTCTTATATTTTCAATTAATTTATCAGGATTAAATTTAATTTCAGGAATTAATATATAATCAGCTCCGCCGGTTAAACCTCCTAATGTAGCCAGCCAACCAGCTTCATCACCACCAACTTCAACAACAATAACTCTATGACCGGCGCTGGCTGTAGAATGAAGAGAATCAAGAGTTTTTGTTACTGTTTCTAAAGCTGTAAAAAAGCCTATACTGAAATCGGTCCATGGTAGATCATTATCTATTGTTGCAGGAATTATAATTGAAGGCATACCTTCATCCGATAATTTTATGGCTATTTCTGTACCAGTATGTCCGCTCATTATTATAAAAGCAGTAATCTGATATTTTTCAAAATTTTCTTTTAATTTCAATAGATCGTCAGGATTTTTTGTAGGATCAAATTTAGAAGAGCCTAAAATAGTTCCACCACGTTCCAGTATTCCTGATACATGTTCTTTTGTCATTACAAATACTCTATCTTCTAAAAAACCCTTAAAACCGTCATATACTCCTAAAACTTCAATATCTTCCATAGCGGATTTTCTAACTAAAGCTCTAATTGCACTATTCAAACCAGGACAATCTCCACCAACATTTAAAACGGCAATTCTTTTCATATTAATCCTCCTTTACCCGAAGATTTTTATTAATATTGGAATAACAACAATTGATATTATAGACATAAGTTTTATTAATATGTTTATTGCTGGTCCGGCAGTGTCTTTAAAAGGATCACCGACAGTATCTCCTATAACAGCAGCTTTATGAGCAAATGTACCTTTTCCGCCATAGTTGCCTTCTTCTATATATTTTTTTGCATTGTCCCATGCACCACCAGAATTTGCCATAAATATTGCAAGCATCACACCTGAAACTGTTGTTCCCACAAGCATGCCTGCAACAGCTTCTTTACCCAGGATAAAAAATATTAAAATGGGCATAAAAACGGCAAGTAATGAAGGTAAAACCATTTTTCTCAAAGCACCTTTAGTAGCAATTGAAACACAGGCAGAATAATCAGGATCAGCTTTTCCTTCCATTAGACCGACAATTTCTTTAAATTGGCGTCTTACTTCCTGAACCATTATTTCTGCAGCATCTCCAACAGCTTTCATAGCCATTGAAGAAAATAAAAATGGTAGCATACCACCAATTAAAGCCCCTATGAATACTTGTGATTTTGATAAATCGATGATGTTTAAGTTAGTAACTTTTGTATATGAAGCAAACAAAGCCAGTGCAGTTAAAGCAGCAGAGCCTATAGCAAAACCTTTTCCTATAGCTGCAGTAGTATTACCGACAGCATCTAATTGGTCTGTTCTATCTCTAACATATGAATCAAGTTCGGCCATTTGAGCAATACCACCAGCATTATCTGCAATGGGCCCATAGGCATCAATTGCCAGAGTAATACCGAGAGTAGCCAGCATTCCAACACCAGCTAAGGCTATTCCGAATAGTCCAAGTAAATTATATGAAATTATAGTTGCAAAAGATATTAATATAACAGGAATAGCTGTAGATTCCATGCCAATAGCCATACCGCTTATCAATAAAGGTGCAGCGCCACTAACCGCACTTTTAGCAAGCTGTTTAACAGGTTTTTTTGCAGTATAATATTCAGTAACGTTACCAATAATCATTCCAACAATCATTCCTAAAAAAATAACAAAAAATGGATTTATAGTTTTAAGATAAATTAATGATAAAAATAATACTCCTATAAGCGTTAATCCATTTGCAATATATGTACCGAAATGTAACGCTTTTGAAGGATTAACATTTTCTTTGTTTTTCAAACTTAAATTAAAAATTATTATACCGATAATAGCTGATAATATACCAATAGATACAACTAAAAAAGGGAAAACAGATCCTTTTTCATTAAATAAAATGATACCAAGTGCAGAAGCAGAAAATATGGATCCAACAAATGATTCATATAAATCTGCGCCCATACCTGCGACGTCTCCAACATTATCTCCAACATTATCAGCAATTACAGCAGGATTTCTCGGATCATCTTCCGGGATTCCAGCTTCAGTTTTTCCAACTAAATCTGCACCGACATCAGCAGCTTTGGTAAAAATTCCTCCTCCAACTCTTGCAAATAATGCAACTAATGATGCCCCCATAGCATATCCACTCATAGCAATTGTATCGCCATCTGTCAAATAATAGATTAACCCCAGACCAAATAATCCGAGCGAAGCTACAGTCATTCCCATTACTGCTCCACCATTAAAAGCTATTTTTAAGCCTTTACTCAAAGATTCAATAGCACCTTGAGCGGTTCTAGTATTGGTTTTTGTTGCAATACTCATGCCAAAAAAACCTGCAGCAACGGATAATGTTGCTCCCAAAAAGAACGATAAAGCCATTATCCAATTATTTGCAAATCCAAGCAATAGGAAAATAAGCAATACAATAATATAAAGAATTTTATATTCTGAAATTAAAAATGCCTTCGCTCCAGTTTGAATAGCTCCTGATATTTTTTGCATTTTTTCATTTCCTGGAGAGTTTTCCAATACTTTAAAAGTTAGAAAGACAGTAAAAATAATTCCAATCAGGCCAAAGATAATGCCACTTAAGTTTATAATGTCCATTAAAATCCTCCCTTCTTTGCGAATCTAAACAATTCGCTATTTTTTTATATGGTTATTATATCATAAATTTCTAATATTAAAGCAAGAACTTTTAAAAGACGATTATATATCAGGAGGGAAAAATATGAATGAATATTTTGTACTGGAAAAAAAGAAGAATTTTTTTAAAGTGAGGTTTTTAAATAATATTACAGTTGAAAATAGCCAGAAAATAAAAGAAGCATTAAATAAAATGCTAATGCTTAAAAATGCTAAAATAATTGTAGATTTTTCAAATGTTTATTTTATAGATAGTAACGGTCTTGGAATAATAATTTCTTTAATACAAAAGGCAAGGACATATAACAATAAATTGATTTTTATAAATATTAATGCTTTAATAAAAGATATTTTAGATATTACCAAAGTTAATAGATTGATGAATATTCTCGATACGTATGAAGAGGCAAAGATTATGTTATAAATGTAATAAACAGGCACATTTTGCCTGTTTATTACAGAATTTTGATTATAACAATTTTTTTATTTTGTTCAATATATCTTCTATTAATTTCATTCTTTCTTCATTCATTTCTTTTTTTGCAATTTCGTATTCATTTTTCCAAAATTCGAATCCGCGTTTTATTAATGCTTGAGTGTTTCTGAGTTTTGAATTATCATCATCTGAAAATAATAAATTTTTTATGGATATTGGAAGTTCTATTATTACCCGGCTTTTAACATTTTTTATTTCTATTAGGTCTTTTTTTACTGGAAATTTATTTTTAAAAAAAACGTTAGTAGAAAATAAACTTAATTTATTTTTATTTACTGGAATAGTATGAAATTTAGCCATTTCATTTAAACAGCTTTGACAGTATCCGATTTTTGTTTCAATACCATCATAATCGAATTTCTGTATTATTTCAGCATTATTTTTTTGACATAAATGGCATTTCATTAAATGTCATCTCCAGTAAGCATTTTATTATTATATTTATTCATAGCTTCAACGATTTTATTTTCTAATATTAGATCTATTGTGGGGATTATCTTATCTATTACTTTATTTATTTTATAATATTCATCATTTGAAAATTCACTTAAAACATAATCAGCAAGATCCATATATTTTGGTTTTGGACCAATTCCTACACGAATTCTTGGAAAATCTGTATTTTGTAAGGTAGATATTATAGATTTTAATCCGTTATGTCCTCCAGATGAGCCGTTAGGTCTAATTCTTATTTTTCCCAGTTCTAAAGCAACATCGTCATATATTACTATTATATCCTCTGGATTATCATAATATTCTTTTAATTCATATAAAACTTTCCCACTTAAGTTCATATATGTAAGTGGTTTTACCAGGATTATTTCATTGTTATAATATCCTTCAAAAGATCTTTTTTCTGTTTTTTTTAATTTATCTTTATTTATTTCATAATATCTATCTACAACCAAAAACCCCACGTTATGTTTTGTAAATACATAACGTGGGCCTGGATTACCTAATCCAATTATTATTTTCATATATTAAGCTTCTTCTCCATCTTCTTCTGTTTCTTCTGTTTCTTCAGTAGTTTCAGAAACTCTTCCAGCTACTGGAATTGATACAATAATTTCATCTTCATCCAATAAAACATCTATAGATTCAGCAATATTTAAATCTTTTACTGTTAAATGATCGTTAACATCTAAATCGGTTATATCAACAACAAATTTTTCGACAATATCCTTTGGTAAAATTTCAACAGGTAATTCGTGATGGTGAATATCTAACATACCGCCTCTGGATAATCCTTTTGCTTCTCCAACAAATTCTATTGGGATATTAAGATGCATTTTGTGTCCTTCTGAAGGCACATAGAAATCTGCATGAATAGGTTTATCCGTTACTTTATGTCTTTGAACAGTTTTTAAAAATGTTGTAACTTTGTATGTTTCGCCATTTTCCTTTTCAATATTCAATTGAATAGGTGTAGTTTCTTCAATTTTATCGAGCATTAATATTGTTTCAACTGAAGAAATTTTTAAATGAATGTTTCCTTCTAAACCAGGTCCATACACTACTGCAGGGATAAAACCCTCTTTTTTTACATGATTTGATTTTTCTCCTTCTTTTCTTTCAATAGCTTTTAGTTGGTATACTTTTGCCATTTGAATCCCTCCTATATGAATAAATTATTTTGTTTAATTACTTAAATAATATACTTACAGATAGATTATTTTTAATTCTGGCTACGGTTTCGCCGAGAAGTGACGCTACCGATAATACATGAAATTTACCAGGCAAATCATTATGATATATTGTATCTGTAACATATACTTTTTCAATTACTGAATTTTGTAACTTTTCTTTTGCATTTTTGGAAAGAACACCATGTGTTGCGCAAGCAATAACTTTTTTAGCACCCTTTTCTTTCAACATTTCGGCAGCTCCAACAAGAGAACCTCCCGTATCTATTATATCATCAAAAATGATAGCAGTTTTATCTTTAACGTCACCAATTATATTTACAATTTCTGCAACATTATCTTTTGGTCTTCTTTTATCAAGGATAGCAAGAGGTAAATTCATTTTTTCTGCAAACTTTCTCGCCCTTTTTACACCACCAACATCAGGCGATACAACAACTGATGAATCGGGTTCGAAATCTTCACATTCATTTTTAAAGTAATTTACGAATACAGGAAAGCCCATTAAATTATCCACAGGTATATCAAAAAACCCCTGAATTTGTTCAGCGTGTAAATCAATCGTGACTATTCTTGTTGCGCCAGCAACAGTTAAAAGATTTGCAACTAATTTAGCTGAAATAGGATCCCTTCCTCTCGCCTTTCTATCCTGTCTTGCATATCCGAAATATGGAATAACAACAGCGATTGAATTTGCAGAAGCCCTTTTTAGAGCATCAATCATAATTAATAATTCCATTAAATTTTCATTTACTGGAGCAGATGTTGATTGAATAACAAATGTATCCAATCCTCTAACAGTTTCACCAATCCTCAAATTAACTTCACCATCAGCAAATCTTTTTAATTCAATTTCACTTAATCTTATACCTAAATATTGAACAATTTTTTCAGCTAATGTAGTATTAGAATTCCCGGTAAAAATCTTAATTTCGTGGGCCATTGAAAAAGGCATTTTTTTACTCTCCTTTCTCCCTCTTTTTAAATACCCAGTTTTCTTTATTTATCTGTCGTGCTCTACCAAGAGCCAACGCACCTTCTGGGATGTTTTCAGTTATTGTAGAGCCAGCTCCTATTAGAGCATTATTCTCAATTTTTATTGGCGCAACTAAAGCCGTGTTGCTACCAACAAAAACGTTGTTTCCAATATATGTTTTATGTTTATTTTTCCCATCGTAATTGCATGTTATTGTTCCTGCTCCAATATTTGTATCTTCGCCAATAAATGCGTCACCTAAGTATGTTAAATGTTGTGCTTTAGTATTTTTACTTACAGTGGTTTTTTTAGTTTCTACAAAATTTCCAATCTTTACATTCTCTTTTAAGACTGTACCTGTTCTCAACCTTGAATATGGCCCAACAGAAACATTATTTTCAATTATGGCTTCCTCACATTCAGATCTGAAAATTTTTACAAAATTTCCAATTTTACAATTTTCAATTCGAGTCATTGGCCCTATTTCGCACTCTTCACCTATTTCGGTTTTTCCGTAAATAAATGTCATAGGATAAATTACAGTGTCCTGTCCGATTTTTACGTCAGGAGATATATATGTTGTGTCAGGGTCAATAATAGTAACTCCATCTAGCATTAAATTAGTTAAAGTTCTTTTTTTCATTATTTTTTCAGCTTCAGCAAGTTGTATTCTGTTATTTATTCCAAGTGCTTCTGAAAAATCTTCTAAAATATATGTCTCAACATAATTTAAGTGTTTTGCTACATCAGTTAAATAATATTCGCCTTGATTATTATTTGGTTTAATTTTTGCTAAACCATCTATTAGTTTCTTGCCTTTATATATAACAAATCCAGAATTTATTTCTTTTATTTTCTTTTGTGTTTCATCAGTATCTGCTTCTTCGATAATATCTATAAAATTTCCTTTAATATCTTTTAATATTCTTCCATATCCTGTTGGATTATCTAAAATAGCCGTTAATATAGTTGCATCAGCATCAGTTGAATTATGTTTTTCAATAAGCTTATTTAATGTGTTAGCAGTTATTAAAGGTGTATCTCCGTATAATATTAATATGTTTTCATCGTTTATAAAATCCTTAGCAGACATTACAGCATGTCCGGTACCCAATTGCTCTTTTTGATAGTAAATTTCAACATCTTCTGGAAGTATATTTTGTATCATCTCACTTTTATGACCTAAAACCACTCCTATTTTTGTTGGATTGAGTTTTCCTGCTGTATCGATAACCCAGTTTACCAATTCTTTTCCCATTATTTTATGCATAACTTTTGGATATTTTGATTTCATCCTTTTTCCCAAACCAGCAGCTAAAATTAAAATCCTCATAGTACACCCCCAATTATACATCAATATATATTTTAACATTATTTTCATTAATTAAAATTAAGATATTATCACAATTTCTTCAAGGCTTGTGTAATAATATTTTCTAAAGAAAGATTATTAAGATCCAAATCTTTTAAGATAGTATAAATCTTATTTCTATCAAATCCTAAGGCTTCTAAGGCGTCTAAAGCATCATTAAATTTATTATTATCTGTTGAAATAAAAGATTCAAATTTATTTTTTAATTCATTGGCGATTCTTTCAGCAGTTTTTTTGCCAATTCCGGGTAATTTTGATAGTCCATTTATATCATTTGTGGAAATCATATTAGCTATATTTTCCGCATCAGCGTTTTGAATTATTTTTATAGCACTTTTTGCACCTAATTTAGAAACTTTTTTTAAAGATAAAAACATATTTCTTTCAAATTCATCATAAAATAAATAAAGAGATATATTCCATTCGTTTATATCTAAATATGTTTCGAATAAATATTCCTTATTTTTTTCGCAATTTTTTAATATTCTATATGTTGGAATGCTTTCAAAGTAAAAATTCCCCGATTGTATAATTATTTCAGATGTGTTTAATGTTTGTATTAACCCGGTAATTTTTCTAATCATCAAATTTCCTCCAGATTGAATATATATCCGCGTATTTTTCCAACTAAATATAAAGACCCAGTGACAAAATAATAATCATATGGTGAAGAAAGTAAATTGTTAAAGGCCTCAACAGGATCTTTAATAAAAACAACATTTTTATTAAATTTTTTAAATAATGCATATACATATTCTGGATTATTTGAACGCTTATTTGGAACTTGAGTAATGATAATATAATCGAATTCGTTTGCAATAATATTAACCATACCTTCAATGTCTTTATCGTCCAATATCCCTACTAAAGCTGCTCTTTTGAAATTTTTTATGTATGTTTTTATAGAATTTTTTAAAGCTAAAGCACCGGAAATATTATGTGCACCTTCTAAAATAACATTTTTATTTTTATATTCTAATAGTTCGAATCTACCTTCCCATAAAAAACCTTTTAGAGCTTTTTTAGTTTTATTAATATCCAGTTTTTTATCTTTTTTCTCAAAAAAACTTTCAACAGCCATTATAGCAGTTGAAATATTATAAGGCTGATATGTTCCGTTGGCTTTATAAATCAAATTATCAATTTTATTATATTTACTCTTATAATCTATGGAATTCCAGTTCAAAGAAAAAGCAGGATTTTTAAAAGTAAAATCCTTTTCAAATTCAAAAACATTATTAATTCCAACTTCATTAGCTCTTTGAAGGATTATTTTTTTTGCAGAATCCGTTATATTACCTAAAACTACGTTATTGTTATTTTTTATTATTCCCGCCTTTTCAAAAGCAATTTTTTCCAAGGTATTTCCCAATAAATTCATATGGTCATATTGAACGGTAGTTATAACAGAAACATCAGAAACTACAACATTTGTAGCGTCTAATCGGCCTCCTAAACCAACTTCTAATACGGCAACATCTACATTTTGGTTTGAAAAATATTTTAAAGCAAGCGCTGTGATTATTTCAAAAAAAGAAGGAGACATTTCATCTTTCATATTATCCATTTTTTCAATAGAGAAAATCATTTCATTTAATATTGTAATAAATTCACTATCTTTTATTGATTTTCCATTTATCTTTATTCTCTCAGAAATATGAGTTAAATGCGGTGATGTAAACAAACCAACTTTTAAACCATGTTCTTTTAAAATATTGTGTATAGCTTTAGATGTACTACCTTTACCATTTGTTCCTGTGACATGAATAACCGGGAAATCCCTTTGAGGATTTCCCAATAAATCACATAATTTGTTGATTCTATCCAATCCATATTTGATTCTTGTTCCACCACGTCTATCATATATATATTCAACAGCTTCTTTTAATGTTGAAATCATGCTATTTTAGCTCCTCTATTAATTTTTCTAATTTTTCTATTTGTGTTTTTACTGTTGAATACTTTTCTTTTACATCTTCTATTACATCCTCTGGAGCATTGGAAATAAATTTATTATTTTTTAATTTTTTATCATATTTTATAAATTCTTTTTCTAATTTTTCTTTTTTCTTATTTAATCTAATTTTTTCTGCATCTATATCAATCAATTCTCCCAATTTAACATATGCTTCTATAGTTTCATCAACATATGATGTAGCAGATTTTTCTGGTTTTTCATCAACAATATTTATTTTCGTCACAAAGGCTAATTCCTTTATTATTGATTCGTTATTTTTTATCCAGCTATTATCACCTAAAGTTTTATATGCAATTTCTATTTTTGTGATTTGAGGTATATTTATATCAGCTTTAACATTTCTTATGCCTCTAATAAAACTTTTTATTTTTTCAAACTCATTTTCTTCTTTTTCAAAATCATGTTCAGGATTAAATTCAGGCCACTTTGCCGTTATTAAATATTTTTCTTCATTAATTTTTGGTAAATTCTGCCATAATTCCTCTGTTAAGAAAGGCATGAATGGATGCAAAAGTCTTAAAGACGTATCTAATACTCTAATTAAAACATTTTGAGCAATTTGTTTATTTTCTGATTTCAATCTATTTTTTACAGCTTCTATGTACCAATCACAATACTCATTCCAGAAAAAGTCATATAAAGCTCTCGCAGCGATATTAAATTCATATTTTTTTAGAGAACTTGAGACTATTTTTATTGTTTTGTTTAATTTGGATAGCATCCATTTGTCCTCTAATTCCAGCATATCTGGAGTAAGTTCAATTTTTTCAAAATCATCCATATTTAATAAAACGAATCTTGTAGCATTCCAGATTTTATTTGCGAATTTTGAATATGACTCAAAGGATTTAGGATCAAGTTTAATGTCTCTCCCTTGAGCTGCTAAAATAGCTAATGTAAATCTCATAGGATCAGCACCAAAATTTTCTATAATTTCTAATGGATCAATGCCATTTCCAAGGGATTTTGACATCTTTTTTCCATGTTTGTCTCTGACTAATTGATGTATATATACATCAGAAAATGGTTTGTTTTTCATAAATTTTTCGCCCATAACTATCATTCTTGCTACCCAGAAAAAGATAATATCAAATCCTGTTACAAGTAAATCTGTAGGATAGTATTTTTTTAGGTCATCTGTATTTTCTGGCCAGCCAAGTGTAGAGAATGGCCATAATGCTGAACTAAACCATGTATCTAAAACATCTTCATCTTGTTTTATATTTGTAGAACCGCATTTTTGGCACTGTTGTATATTTCCTTCTGAGACATTTATATGACCACAGTCTTCACAATACCATACTGGAATTCTATGTCCCCACCATAACTGTCTTGAAATACACCAATCCCTGATTTCATTCATCCAATTCAAATATACCTTTTTCCATCTTGAAGGATAGAATTTAATATCAGATTTTTCAACAGCTTCAATAGCTTTTTCTGTTAAAGGTTTCATTTTAACAAACCACTGATCAAGTAAAAAAGGCTCTACCGCAGTATTACATCTATAACAATGACCAACTGAATGTTCTAATTCATCTATTTTTATTAAATAACCTTCTTTTTCCAAGTCTTCAATAACAGCTTTTCTCGCTTCTTCTCTGTTTAATCCGGAATATTTTCCTCCATTTTCATTTATTTTTGCATATTCATCCATTATTTGAACAGATTCTAAATTATGCCTTTGTCCAAGAAGATAATCATTTGGGTCATGTGCAGGGGTTACTTTTAAAGCACCTGTGCCGAATGATGGATCAACGTATTTATCCGCTATAATAGGTATTTCTCTTCCAACTAATGGTAATATAGCGGTTTTACCAACGTAATCTTTGTATCTTTCATCTGATGGGTGAACAGCAATAGCGGTATCCCCTAACATTGTTTCTGGTCTAGTTGTTGCGATAATTATATAGTTATTCTCACCTTTTAAAGGATATTTTATATGATATAATGCGCCTTTTTCATCTTTGTGTTCAACTTCTTCATCAGATAATACAGTGCCACAGCTTGGACACCAGTTAACAATATATTTCCCTTTATATATTAATCCTTCATTATATAATTCAACAAAAACTTTTCTTACAGCTTTATTAAGCCCTTCATCTAATGTAAACCTTTCTCTTGACCAATCAACGGACGCACCTATGGCCATAATTTGTTTTTTTATATATTCCTTATATTCATTAGCCCATTTCCATACTTTTTCTATAAATTCTTCTCTTCCATATTCTTCTTTTCTTTTTCCCTCGCTTTTTATTAAGAACTTTTCAACAACATGTTGAGTCGCAATACCTGCATGATCTTCTCCAGGAAGCCATAAGGTATCTTTTCCCTGCATTCTGTTGAAACGGGTTATTATATCTTGCAAGGTTATATTAAGAGCATGTCCCATATGTATTTTTCCAGTTATATTTGGAGGAGGTATAACCATTGAAAATTTTCCATTTCCTTCTCCCTTTGCTTTGAATAAATCGTTATCAAGCCAGAATTTATACCATTTTGTTTCTATTTTATCTGGTGTATACCTTTTTCCAATATCCATATTTTTACCTCCTAATAACATTTGTCATTATTTTATCAAATGTTTATTATAAATCATATTTTCTTTAGAATTTTCAGGTAGTCTATTATAAATAAAAAATCAAAATCTAAAATCTATGTTTTAATACAATTATACTTTAATGATGTTAATAATTCAAGGGATTTATTTATACAATTATAGAAAAAATAAATAGGGGGTGAAATATATTAAAGACATACCTGCTAAATATATTATACTTATAATATCAGTTTCAATAATAGTATTATTTCTAATGTTGTCTTTTATCTATTTCTTTTATATAAAAGACATGTTTGAAATTCGTCTTACTGACGAAGAATACATAAATATAATAAAAAATAGTTCTTTTTATGGATATCCAGATAAAAAAATAGGACCATATTTTGATAATTTTTTTTCAAATACAAAATGGTATTGTATAAAAAATTTAAATAAGATTAATGTGGTATTTGAAGGTGATGCATATTATTTTGGGAAATATGTAAAATTTAAGATAATTTTTGATGTAAAGGAAACAATAAAAACTAAAACCATACAACCCATATTTTATACAGCAGATGATAAAAAAATCCTATATACTGATTTTCTTAATTTAATAAATATGATTTTTAGGTGAGGTGACAAAATGCTACTCAAATGCGATTTAAGAGGCTTAACAAATTTAAAGAAAATGGCAATAAAATATTTTAATGAAAAAAAAGATAAATTAGCTGACGAATATACACATTTAGTGGCATTTTCTATTTTTGATATAAACAACAAATTTCCAAGTTTGAATATATTTTTTGATAATGAAGGAAAATATTTTTTATCATTAATGCCGGAAAAACCTTCTAAATACATGAGTTCATTGTATCCGAAACTAATAGATGATGAAATCATAGATTTAAAAGAAATATATAATAATTTAGCAAAAAAATATAACAAAAAAATAAAAATATCTGCAAATATGTCAATTTACCAATCGCCAATTATAATTCCAAGTTTTTTTGTACAGGGCGATGAAATATTAATAAAGAAATATATATTGTCGGAAAAATTAAAAGGCTTAAAATATTTATCATTGTATAAATACATCGATGATAAAACACTGGAGAATATTTTAAAAACCTATAATGTATGGCAAAAAGATATATATTATTATTATACTTTAAATGAGGTTCATTTTGTATTTGGTATTCCAGATAAATTTAAAAATAAATCTTTAGTAATAGAGTTTGGAAAATTAGCGAAAGTATATATAAAAAATAAAAATCCATTATTTTTGGAATCATATAAAATTCCAGATATGAATATAAAGGAACCTGTTTTAATGGTGTTAAAAACAAAAATCTGGAATTTGAAAAAAATTAATTTAATTGATGTGAGAAATGAAATTATAAGCAAAATAGATAAATCTTATGACTATATTATAAAAATATTCAAGACTAAATAAAATATAATATTTGAGGCACCAACAGGTGCCTCAAATATTATATTATTTAGATAAAGCTTCTTTTGCGATATTAATATATTCTTTAAAAGCTTCGTAATCATTTACAGCTAATTCAGATAGCATCTTTCTATTAATAGTTACGCCAGCTAATTTTAAACCATGGATTAAATCATTATATTTTAATCCTTCGTTTCTTGCTGCTGCATTTATTCTTGTAATCCATAATCTTCTGAAATCTCTTTTCTTTTGTTTTCTACCAGCGTATGCATATTTTCCTGACCTGAAGAATTGTTGTTTAGCCAATACATATCTTCTGCTTAAAGCGCCTCTATAACCTTTAGCAGCTTTTAAATATTTTTTTCTTTTTTTCTTAGCATGAATAGCTCTCTTTACTCTCATTTAAGTCTCTCCTTTCGGCTATTTTTATTATTTCAATCCAAGTAATCTTTCAACTTTATCGTTTAAACCTGTTGGGATGTCTTTATACTGATGTAATCTTTTCATTCTCTTTTTTCCTCTTATTCTTGTATTATGTCCAACATTTGATCTTCTCATTCTGATTTTTCCTGAACCTGTTACCTTAAATCTTTTTGCTGATGAAGAATGTCTTTTAATTTTCATAAATAATCCTCCTTTGAATTATTTTTTTGTTTTTGGTGATAAAACCATATCCATATCTCTTCCAGCCATTTTTGGTGCTCGAGAGACATCTGCAATGTCTTCAACCTTTTTTATAACTTTTTCCAATATTTCTTTTCCTCTATCTGTAAACATAATATCTCTTCCTAAAAACATTACGACAACCCTGACTTTATTACCATCTTCGAGAAAGTTTCTAATTCTTCTCACTTTCGTATTAAAATCATGCTCATCAATTCTCAATCTAAATTTCATTTCTTTTAATATTTGTTTTTTCTGTTTTTTCTTCGCTTCTTTTGCCCTTTTTTCTTTTTCATATTTATACTTGCCAAAATCCATGATTTTAGCAACTGGTGGATTTGAATTTGGTGAAACTAAAACTAAATCGAGTCCTTCTTGATAAGCTAATTGTAAAGCTTTTTTTGTTTCCATTACTCCTAATTGTTCTCCCGAATTACTAATTACCATAACTTCCCTTACTTTAATTTCCTCGTTTCTCAAAGTTGTATCTTTTGATTTTTTAATACTTATCCCTCCTGTTCTTTTTCGCATACGCGAAAAGAAATAAAAATAAAAATTTTGATTATATAATAAAACAAAGTATTTATCAAATAACCGATGAAAAAAGAAAACCAATCAGTTTGCTTACATGAGAAATCAAATATATAAAAAATGGGTGGAGTAATCTCCACCCATGTATTTCCCGTGAATTTTAAACCCCTGCCGACTTATTTGTCCGAGGTGGGAAGCTACTGGGTGGCTTCCTCTTTAAAAATAAAAACAACAAATGGTGGGCCATGCGGGATTCGAACCCACGGCCTACTGATTAAGAGTCAGCCGCTCTACCAGCTGAGCTAATGGCCCACATTCTTAAAAATGGCACGCCCGGAGGGACTTGAACCCCCAGCCTGCGATTTTGGAGACCGCCGCTCTACCAATTGAGCTACAGGCGTGTGCCTAAAACTGTTTAAAATGGCTGGGAGGGGAGGACTCGAACCTCCATCGGCGGATCCAGAGTCCGCTGTCCTGCCATTAGACGACCTCCCAAGACAGATAGTATTATAACATTATTTTTTTAATTAGTCAACGTCTTTTTTTTTCAATATTGAAATAATTTCTCTAATTTTATATTATTTTTTAATGAACAGTAATATAATTTGAGCTTTTCCGAGAAGGAAATATTTTTTTTTCTCAGTTCATTTTCCCCGAGAAGTATGAAATCATCAAAACTACCAGTATAATTTATTTCGTGATTATGTATATGTAAAATATTTGGCTTAAAAGGTATTAATTCATCTATCCAGTGTGTTACTATTATAATTGTTTTTCCAAGTTTTTGAAGTTTTTTTATTATTTCCCAGATTTTTTTTCTTCCGCTATAATCCAATCCTACTGTAGGTTCGTCAAATATAATGTATTTTGGATCATAAGATAATATAGATGCAATAGCAACTTTCCTCATTTCTCCTCCAGATAGATTAAATGGATTTCTGTTTAAAAATGAACTGTTTAAACCGATTAAGTTCAATATATTATATAGATCATTTTTAGAGATATTTTTGTTAAAATTTTTTGGAGCATATAATAATTCCTCTATAACTGTGGGGAGAAAAAATTGATTTTCTGGATATTGAAAGACCATACCAACTTTTTCTCTAATTTTTTTAATATCTGAATCTCTTGTTGATAAACCATCGATCTTTACTTCTCCGTTTTTGGGAATTAATAAACCATTTAGTGTTTGTATTAATGTGGTTTTTCCAGAACCTGTTTTACCTAAAATTACCCACATTGAATTTTCTTTAATTTTCCAATTAATATTTTTTAAAGCAATAGATTCAAAAGGAGTTCCTTCAGCATATGTGTATGAAATATCATTTACTTCTATAGACATATATTTCGCTCCAAATCTTTTATAGATTTTCCTGTATATTTTTTTACAATATTTTCAAAAGGTATTTCAACATTGAATTTTTTACTTTCTGACCACTGATAAAATTTGTCTCTACTATCATAAAATACAACTTTTCCTTTGTCTAATGCTATAATTTTTTCTACAAATTGGAGATCTTTTGCATGATGTGAAGCTATAATAATAGTTTTGCCTATATTTATAAGATTTTTTATTACTTTATATATTTCATCACGTCCTTCAGGGTCTAACATAGTAGTTGGTTCATCCATTAAAATAAAATTTGGTTGCATAGCAATCATAGAAGCTATTGCAAGGCGCTGTTTTTGACCGCCAGAAAGTGTATTGGGGTCTTTTCTTTCTAATCCCAATAGGTCTGTTACACTTAAAGCCCAATTAATTCTTTTTTTTATTTCATTTCTTTCTAATCCCAGGTTTTCAAGTCCAAAAGCAATATCTTCTTCAACCGTTACACCAACAATTTGATTTTCAGGGTTTTGAAATATATAGCCAACATTCTTTTTCAAAAATAATAATGAACTTTCATCATGAAAATTTATTTTTTTATTATATAAAAGAATTTTGCCTTTATCAGGAGTTAAAATACCACATAAAATTCTTAACAATGTGGATTTTCCACTTCCATTGTCTCCAACTAATCCAATTGGTATTTTGCTTTCTAATATGAGATTTAAATTATTAAAAATATTTTTATCTTTATAATTAAAAGTAATATTTTTTAATTCAATCATTGTGTTTTCACCGACTTGTATACTCTAATACCGCCCTTTTTTACAATTTCAATAACGTTTCCGAATATTTTTTTCATATAATCTTTAATCCTACTTCCGCCTTTATTATGAAAGGCAACTAATTGGAGTGTTCCAAAAATAACTAAATGTTTATACGAATCTTCTATTAATTTCATCCAGACTTTTTTACCTGCAACAATGGGTGGATTAGATATTATTTGTTCAAATAAAAAACCTTTCCATGGGTCGAATAAATATCCCTGTCTAATATCAGCAAAAATATTATTATTTTTTGCATTTATTTTTGAAAATTCCACGGCTCTTTTATTAATGTCACTCATATAAATTTCAATATCAGGGTGTTCTTTTTTTAATGTTATACCTATTACCCCGTATCCGCATCCAATATCTAAAATTTTTTTTCCTGTAATATCAACATTTTCCAATAATATTTTAGTAGCTTTATCTATTTCCTTTTTTCCATATACACCTGAAGGTGCTTTAAAAATATAAGTATGCCCATTTTTTAAAGTAAGGGTTAATTCTTTTATTGTCAATTCAGATTCTGGATTTTCAACATAATAATGTTGAAATTTTGAAATAGTTTTTTTTTCTTTTTTTTCAGTTTTATATTGTTCTTTGTATAAACTTATAACTTGTTCCGGAGATAAATCTTTTAAGTCTTCAGGCCCGAAAATTTTTTCATTTTTTTCTCTCATTTTAGTCCTCCTATTTAAGCAAATCATTTATGGTTAATAATATCCCAAAATTATAATTATTTTTAAATTGATACAAAGTTAAACCATTCGGAAAACTTATATAGTTTGTACCGAAGTTAAAAAAGATATTAATTTTGTTATTGTCAATTAAATACGAATAATCTATGCCTATTGTAAACAATACAGAATCTTCAAATGTTCCTGAAAAAGCAGGAAGATTTGTTACAACGGTTCCTGTTTTTATCCAGTTTAAGGCTTTAAGATTCAAAAAAATATTTAATTTTAAATTTTCTATTTCTGTAGAAAATCCTGTAGAAAATCCTGCATCACCAATATTAACAGTAGATGTAGCTTCTTTTATTGAATTTAAATCATTAAAAACATTCCAGAATCCAGAATAGATAGTAATATTACCAAAAGTTATACCTATATCAGAGGAAATATAATTGTTTAATTGTGGATTATTCAGGTTAAAATCAGCAACCAAATTGTACTTGATATAATCGTTATTATTTGAATAAGATAAACCAAATGTTGGGAACCCTGCTTTTATTTTTATTTTTTCAATTGGAAATTCTATGAATATTCCATTTGAATAGATTCCGATATTCAGGGAAAAAGTTAAAATTGAAATAATTATAAAAAAAGATAAAAAATAAAATTTTTTCATAAAAGCCCCCCTAAAAATAAAGATGGCCGGGCACCCCCGCGGCACACAGGAAGTACCGCTTATGGCTGCTCCCTTCCGGGCCTGACCAGGTTCGCGGGTTCCCGTTGCGCGGGACCCAGCCTATAGTAGGTCCCTAGAACCATATGATATTATAATAGAAAAATGTTACATAATCCATAAGTATTTATTAATTTCCCAATCAGTTACATTAATAGAGTATTCTTTCCATTCTTTTTCTTTTAATTCAACGTATTTTTCAAAAATATGCATTCCAAGCACATCTTTTATTAATTCATCCTGTTTTAGTTCCTCTATAGCTTCTTTTAAATTTGAAGGTAGATGGTCAATGCCAACTTTATCTCTTTCTTCAGCTGTCATATGGTAAATATTTGAAACTATTGCTGCAGGAGGTTCTATTTTTTTCTCTATACCTTCAAAACCTGCTGCTAATAAAGAAGCTAATAATAAATATGGATTTGCAGTAGGATCTGGACTTCTTACTTCAATTCTTGTACCCATCTCACGCGATGCAGGAACTCTTATCAGAGCGCTTCTGTTACTTGGAGACCAAGCTATATTTACCGGAGCCTCATATCCAGGGACCAGTCTTTTATAACTGTTTATAGTTGGATTAGCGATAGCTGTAATTGCTTTTATATGTTTTAAAATTCCACCAACAAAATATTTTAAAGTATCACTAAGTCCGAATTCTTTATTTTGGTCATAAAAAGCATTCATGCCGTTTTTAAATAAACTCAAGTGAGTATGCATTCCAGAACCATTTATACCAAAAAAAGGCTTTGGCATAAATGTTGCGTGTAATCCTTTTAATAAAGCTATAGTTTTTACAACAAGTTTAAATGTCTGGATATTATCAGCTGTTCTGAGAGCTTCATCATAAGTGAAATCTATTTCATGTTGTGATGGAGCAACTTCATGATGAGAAGCTTCAACGTTGATTCCCATCTCTTCTAAAGCCAGAACAATATCTTTTCTTGTTTCTTCACCCTGGTCTATAGGCAATAAATCGAAGTAACCACCTTCATCTAAAAATCGCAATATAGGTTTATTTGTTTTTTCATCCTTTGGAAGTAAAAAGAATTCTGGTTCTGGTCCAACATAAGCAGAAAATCCTTTTTCTTTCAATTTATTCAGGATAAGTTTTAATCTATATCTTGGATCTCCTTCAAAAGGTGTGCCGTTTGAATTATAAACATCACATATTAGTCGTGCAGATTTATATCCTTTATCTGTCCATGGATATATGGCAAAAGTATCTGGATCAGGTTTTAAATACATATCAGATTCTTCTATTCTAACAAATCCTTCTATTGAAGAGCCATCAAACATAGTTCCTTTTTTAAAAGAATGTTTAAGTTCATCCCAGGGGATTTCAACATTTTTTAGTAAACCATTAATATCTGTAATTTGTAATCTGATAAATTTTACCTTTTCTTTTTCTACAATTTTTAAAACATCTTCCCTCTCCACCAATAAACACCCCCTATAAAAATATGAAAAAATTATATCATATTTTGAGATTCTTTTCAATAAGTACTAATAAATTAGTTTAATTAAACCTAATTGGCTTTAAAAAAAGAAATAATATCAGTTAGTTTTTCAGAACTTTTTTGTAGCTTTTCAGATTGTTTTATTAATGTATTTATGACCTCTGTTTCGTTGTTTATTACTTTAGTAAAATCCAAAATTTCTTTTTTGGATACTTTTAAGAAAGAATTCACTTCGCTTTTGCTTTTATCGAATGATTTCAAAACATTATTTTGTTCTTCAATAATATTTTTTAGAATATCAAAAACTCTATCTAATTCTACCGTAAGATTATTTATTTCATTCATATCTTTTTCAAATTTATCCATTATTTTATCTAAAGAAGTAATATTGTTTTGTGAGGATTGAACTTCATTTAATAATATTTTCATATCATTGCCAATTAAACTAATCTGATTTGAAATATCTTCAGCAATATTATTTGTTTCAATAGATAAACTTCTTATTTCATCAGCAACAACTGCGAAACCTTTTCCAGCTTCACCTGCTCTTGCAGCCTCTATTGCAGCATTTAATGCTAATAAATTTGTTTGTCTGGAGATGTCAGTAATTTTTTCAACAAAGTCAAATATTTGTTCTACTTTTTTATTAAAGCTTTTAAAGCTATTAGAGAGATTTATAGTTAAATTATTTATTAATTGTGTGGTGCTTTTAGTTTTAAAAGTCATATCTTTTGTTATCGTATTAAATTCACTTAATTTGTTTATGGTTTTTTCTATAGTATTTGATTCATTTAATATATTGTTGCTATTTTCAAAAAGAATTTCCATGTTTTTATCAAGAGAACTCAGAAAAATTTCAAGGTCATTCATCAGTTTTTTAACGCTTGTAACGATATTTTCTATAGTATTTTTTGTATTCTCTAATTTTTCTGAGGAAGTGTCAATTTCTTTTGTAGCAGCATTTAGCCTCTTTACATTTTCATTTAAGTCCTTAAACATAGAAATCAAGAAACCAATAGTATCATGAATTTTTTTCATCATATGACCAATTTCGTCATTCTTTCTTTTTTGCAATTTTTCAATATCTTTTAAATTACCCTGAGATATATTATCAAGGTTTTTGGCCACGATATATAAATCCTTTGAAAACCTCTTTCCCATATAAATAGATATTATTATTGAAATTATAATAATTATTGCAATGATTAACAAAATAATATTTAGAATTTTTCTCATGTCTATGTTTAAATTTATAGAGATACGTTGTGTTTTGAATTCTGGCAAGGAAAAATTACTTTTTAGACTTATATTCAAATCAGTTTTTGTTTTTATTAATGGTTTTGATATCTGGACATACATTAAAGGAAAAATTTGTGAAGTTGTATAAAAACTCCTTGTATCTTTTTTTAGCAATTTTTCAGTAATAAATTTATTTATATTGGAAATATTGAATTTCAAATTAGATGTTGGAATATTGCCGAATAATGGTTGTCCGGATGATGAATATATAACGATATATGCATTTATTAAATTTCCTATTTCAACAATATCATTATATCCGAATTCTTTTAATCCAACCAATAATCCTGTTATTTTTTGTGTTGAAACAGGATCATATACAGGTGTTAAAATAAGAAAATAAGGTTTGTTTTCTATGAAAGTCACTTTGCTTAAACCATAAGATAAATTTTTTGAAATTATTTGAGATGAAATCATTTTAACCAAATTGATAATATTTAAATTTTTTAAATTATCTTTACCAGCCATATAACTTTCAGCTTTTTTCTGGATTTTATATGTTTCACCTTTTATTGAAATTTCAAAAGAATTTTTTCTTGTAACAATTTTTGGATTAACCAACCACAATTGAATACCATCAAATTTTTGTAAGTCTGCATAAGGTTGTAATAAACTATATCTATCAATAATAGAAATGGACTTTGAGGCTGATTTTGTTTTTAAGTCTGAACTTCTACTAATAGCATTTAAAAAATCTTCTAAATTCTTTATGTTTTCTTTTATTTTGTTTTCAAATATAGAAAATAAAGTTGATAAATTTTTATCATAATTTTCTATAAAAAAGTCTTCAAATTTTTTATTTACAGAATCATTTAATTTCTCTATTTGTCTTGAGATATCTATATTATATTCTTTTATCTGTTTTTCCAGGAGTTTATTATATTCATCAAATTGTTTTTTGTAATTATTTTGAATAACAGATATTTGTGAATTTACATTTTGTTTTATAATATTTTCCTGATTTTTTATAGAATAATTTACGAAAAAAGTAACAATTAATAAAGGAATGATGGATAAAGAAAGGATTATAATACCAATCTTAAAACCTATAGAATTAAATATTTTAATATTAGAATTTTTCACAGTATCCCTCCTAAGTTTGATATATTTAAAACAATTATATCAAAAAATCTTCACTAAATACAAGTATGACAAAACAATTTTCTTAATTAATTATATATAATTACTATTAATTATAATTAAATAAATATGATTATAGATAATAAATAACATGTCAAAAAAATAAAAATAAAAATATAAGAGTAATTTAAATTTTATGGTATAATGGTAATGAAAATCGGAATTGTTCCAGATAAAGGGGAGGAATAATATGAATGATAATGAATTTAAAAGAGAAGAGAAAATTGAATTAAATATTGAACATTCGAAAAATGCTGAAGTTGGAAAAAATCTTCAATTGAATAAAACTTCTTCTAGAATTTTTATAATAATTTTGCTGATTAATGTAATTCTTTTAAGTGGAATATTGTATACAATAATTGAACAATATAATTTTAAACAGCTGTTAGAAAATGATATAGAAAATATAAAAGAAAAAGTAAATGGACTAAGTGATTTAAACAAAAATCTCGAGAAATTGAATAATAATTTTCAAATCCTGGATATTATTAATTCCAATACACGCCAAATTCCAGAAATACTAATGGGATTAGAAGAAAATAATAAAATTTTAGAAACATTAAATATAAATGAAACATCTCGGGGACAAAAAAATAATATTAGCATTGATTTGAAAAATGAAATGAATAATTTAAAACAATATATAAAATCAGATATAAACAAAGTTTTAAATGAAAAAACAAATAGAATATTAAATGAAATTAATAAAATTGAAAAAAATATAAATGATAAATTAAGTGAAACAACCGAAAAAATAGACAGGTTTTCAATAAATTTTGATAATATTGAAAAAGTAATTGAAGATAAAAATATAAAAATTCTGGATAGAATCAATACAATTTCTCTAAATACAAAAGGGTTAGAAGATCTTATAAATGAAATTAATTCAAACATTAAAAAAATAAATTCAGGAAATAAAAATATTTACGATAAGGTTCAAGAAATAGATGAAAAAATAAAAGAGATTGAGGGAAATGAGGTTGTTACAAAAGAAATAGAAGAGATTAAAAATATGGTGATAATGATTGATAAAAAAATATCAGACTTAGAAAATGGTATTTCCAAAAAGCAGAAAGAATATTACAAAAAACTCGAATACCTAATGAATAAAAAAGATATTTTATCATTAATTGATAAATTAGATAATTATATAAATGGTAAAGAATTTAAATTGATAGAGATGATTAATATATATAATAATATAGTTTTGGGATATAGTGATTTTTCTAATGATAATGATGTGAAAAAGAGTTTTTTGAAAATTTCAAAAATGGTATATAGCAAGTATTTAACAATAATAACAGATGAAATTTCATATATGGAAAGATCGATGTATAGTGAAAATATAAAAAAAGATGTCAAATATTTATTGTATGTATTTGAAAGATTTCCGGAAAATACTGAATTTAAAGAGGAATATAATACAATTGAAAATTATTTAAAAAAATTAAAGGAGTTAGAAAATCAGAAAAAAATAGAATATAACAATAAAGCAACATATGAGATGAATGAGTATTTAGATCTATTTAAAAAGAAAATGGTTTCTCAAGAAGAAATAATAAAGTATTTTAAGAAAAAAATATTACCAATAAATGAAAATCTTTTAGAGGAAAATGTAAAAGAAAGATATTACAATATTATTGATAAAACAAAAGAGATATTAAAAGATAGATATATATGGTAAAAAAAATAAAGGGCATATGCCCTTTATTTTTTGGCGTGCCCGACTGGATTTGAACCAGCAACCTTTGGATCCGCAGTCCAATGCTCTATCCAATTGAGCTACGGGCACATAAAAATTGATAAAAAAAATGGCGGAGAGGGTGGGATTTGAACCCACGGAGGGTAATAACCCTCACTTGCTTAGCAGGCAAGCGCCTTCGGCCGCTCGGCCACCTCTCCGACGCAAAACAATTATAACATGAAGATCAATCTTTGTCAATAGAATTAAGGTAAATTTTTGGGTCGTATTCGTTTAATTTTTTTTCAACAATTTCTAATAATTTATTGAAGGATTCCGATATATCAACTTCTAAAGCATTTTTTTCATATCTTAATTTTAATTCGACTTTACCATCTTTCATTTTTTTACCGATTATGATTTTCAACGGAATGCCTATTAAATCAGCATCTTTAAATTTAAAACCTGGAGAAGCATCCCTATCATCGTACAAAACATCATATTTATCTTTTAATAAATTATAAATTTCTTCTGATTTTTTAACCAATTCTTTTTGTTTTATAGATACTGGTATAATTACAATTTCAAATGGAGCAATACTTCTTGGCCACATCATTCCGTAATCATCATGTAACTGTTCGACAATTGCACCTAAAGTTCTTGAAACTCCCCAGCCATAACATCCCATAATAAAAGGTTTTTGTTTTCCGTTTTCTGCTGTATAATATGCATTTAGCTTTTCAGAATATTTTGTACCCAATTTAAAAACCTGCCCCACTTCTATACCTTTTATTTCTTTTAACGGAGAATTACATTTTGGACATGGTTCGCCTTTTGAAACCACTCTAATATCAACGAAATCGTCAACTTTAAAATCTCTATTCAAATTTACATTCATATAATGAGTATCTTTTTCCATTCCACCGACAACAAAATTTTTTAAATTTTTAACGCTTAAATCAGCTATTATTTTAACATCTTTAATTCCAATAGGTCCTATAAAACCAGTTTCTACACCAAATGTGCTTTTTATTTCAGCAGGTTCTCCTAAAGTTAAAGTTTGGTCCCCAAAATATGCTTTAAGTTTTGAAACATTTAATTCAAAATCCCCTCTTATTAATGCTAAAATCCAACCGTCTCTTCCTTTAAAAAGCAGTGATTTTACAATTTTATTTTTCTCAACATTCAAAAAAGATGAAACATCATCTATTGATTTGACATCTGGTGTATCCATTTTTTTAATTTCTTTAATATTTTCATTTATTTCATCGAAAAGAATATTTGACTCTGCTTTTTCATCAGTTGCAGCATAACCGCAATCGCAATAATATATAGTACTTTCACCATATTCAGCTTTTATTTGAAACTCATGAGAATTACTTCCGCCGATGGCACCAGTATCAGCTTCTACTACTAAATAATCTACGCCCAATCTCTCTAATATTTTTTCATAGGCTTTATAAAAATCGTTGTATGCCTCGTCAAGTGATTTTTCTGAATCGTGAAATGAATAAGCGTCTTTCATTATAAATTCTCTTGCTCTTAAAACACCAAACCTTGGTCTTATTTCATCCCTGTATTTATTTGCGATTTGAAATAAAGAGACTGGCAATTGTTTATATGATCTTAATTCATTTTTTATAATAGTGGTAATCATCTCTTCATGTGTAGGGCCTAATGTGAAGTCTCTATTATGCCTATCCTTTAGTTTCATCATTTCAGGTCCATAATCATCCCATCTGCCACTTTCTTTCCAGATTTCAGCGGGTTGAATAATTGGCATTAATATTTCCTGTGAACCAATTTTTTCCATTTCTTCTCGTACGATATTTTCAATTTTCTTAAGAACCTTTGTACCTAAAGGTAAGTAAGTATAAACACCGGATGCGCTTTTTCTTATAAAACCGCCTCTTATTAATAATTCGTGACTTTTAATTTCAACATCATTAGGAACTTCTTTTAAAGTTGGTGCATAAAATTTAGACATTTTCATAACAATTCCTCCTGTATTTATATTTTTTTGTTTTATTTATTTTAACATATCATTTTAAATAAAACAACTTTAGAAAGTAAAAAAAATATGAAGGTCAAAAGATATAATATGCTGTCCAAAAAGTAAAGTCGCTCAAACCTTGATTGTTAATCCTCAAAAATAGCTCATTCTCGCCGGTCGTATCAGACTCACATCCATGTTCGGCTTCACTCAATTTTGCATCCGTGCAAAATTGACCGACTTCATTCGCTATTTTTTCGGACAATCTGCGAGTTTTCGCTTGCTTTACTAATTGAACACCCTAGATATAAAAATATGACTGAAATTTTAAAAACTTCTTAATTATACTAAAGTGAGTATATGGTATAATATAAAAAAATAAAAAATTATAGGAGGTTGAGAAAGTGAAAAAATTTTATGTAACTACTCCCATATATTATGTTAATGCAGAACCGCATATAGGATCAAGTTATACAACAATAGTTGGAGATATAATAGCAAGGTATAAAAGAATGAGAGGATTTGATGTATTTTATTTAACAGGTACAGATGAACATGGTCAGAAAATAATGCAAGCTGCTAAAGCTAAAAATATAGAGCCACAGGAATTATGTGATGAATTAGCAGGGAAATTTAAAACACTGTGGGAAAAATTGGATATTACAAATGATTATTTTGTAAGAACTACAGATGAGCAGCATATGAAAACAGTTCAATATATAGTAAAAAAGATGATGGAAAATGGAGATATATACAAAGGCAAGTATGAAGGTTGGTATTGTGTGCCATGTGAAACTTATTGGACAAAGGATGAAATTGAAGAAAAGAATGGAAAGAAAATATGTCCCTCTTGTGGCAGAGAGGTGAATTGGGTAGAAGAAGAAAATTATTTTTTCAAACTTTCAAAATATAATGAACCTTTAAAAAAACATTTTGAAGAAAATCCTGATTTTGTGGAACCAGAATTCAGAAAAAATGAAATGTTGAAAATATTGGAAAGTGGATTAAAAGATTTAAGTATAACCAGGACAACTTTTAATTGGGGAGTTCAAATGCCTGATGATCCAAAACATGTAATTTATGTTTGGGTTGATGCTTTGATAAATTATGTCAGTGCTCTTGGATATCCGGAAAATAAGGAAATGTTTGAGAAATATTGGCCAGCAGACTTGCATTTAATAGGGAAAGAAATAAATAGATTTCATTCGTTAATATGGCCAGCAATGCTGATGTCAGCAGGTTTACCATTGCCTAAAAAGATTTTTGCTCATGGATGGTTAACTGTAAATGGAGAAAAAATATCAAAATCCCTTGGTAATGCAATTGATCCAAGAGTTTTAGTTAAGTCGTATGGAAATGATGTTATAAGATATTATTTAATGAGAGACATAGTTTTTGGGAAAGATGGCGATTTTTCAGAAGATAATTTAATAACAAGATATAATTCAGATTTAGTGAATGATTTAAGTAATTTAGTTCATAGAACTTTATCCATGGTTAATAAATATTTTGATGGAATTATACCACAGCTAAAAGAAAAAAAAGATGTAGATAATCAATTATTTAAATTAATAAACGAAACAGTGAAAAAGTACGAAGAAAATATGGATAAATATTTATTCACACATGCGTTGGATAATTTGTGGGAATTAGTAAGATTTACAAATAAATATATAGATTTAACAGAACCATGGTTATTGGGAAAAGATGAATCAAAAAAAGATAGATTATCAACTGTTATGTATAATTTAATGGATTCAATTAGAATTATAGCATTACTAATATCGCCAATTATGCCGGATACATCTATAAAAATATTAAAAAAATTAGCTATTGAAAATCCAGAAGAATATTTAAAAAGTGAAAATATCAAAATTGGTTTATTAGTACCAGATAGAAAAATAGAAATAGGTAATCCTATTTTCAAAAGAATAGATGTTAAGAACTGGAAAAAGGTAATAGTTATGAAAAAGGAGGAAAAAGACATGGAAGAGAAAAAGATTGAAGAAAAATTCGAAAATGTTTTGATTGATATAGAATATTTTAAGAATGTAGATTTAAGAGTTGCTGAAATAATTGAGGCAGAAAAAGTAAAAAAATCCAGAAAGTTGATAAAATTACAATTAAATTTAGGCGAATTGGGAAAAAGACAGATAGTTGCAGGGATTGCTAATTATTATGAACCAGAGAATTTAATTGGTAAAAAAATTATAATAGTAGCAAATTTAAAACCTGCAAAATTAATGGGAATAGAATCAAATGGAATGCTACTTGCAGCAAAAATAAATGACAAATTAGTATTATTAACAACAGATGGTGAGATTGAACCAGGAGCTAAAATTTCGTAATTTAGGAGGTTAAATTTTAATGAGTGATATTTTAAATAAATCTTTTGAACAGGAATTGAAAGAGTCATATCTTTTATATTCATTAAGCGTTATAACAAGCAGAGCAATACCAGATGTTAGAGATGGATTAAAACCAGTGCAAAGAAGAATTCTATATTCAATGGATGAATTGAATTTACGACATACAGCATCATATAAAAAATGTGCGCGTATTGTAGGGGAAGTAATGGGTAAATATCATCCTCATGGAGATGCTGCAATATATGATGCACTTGTAAGAATGGCACAACCATTTAGTTTAAGATATCCACTGGTAATAGGACAGGGGAATTTTGGATCTATTGATAGGGATCCGCCTGCTGCTATGAGATATACTGAAGCAAAAATGCATGAATTAGCAGAGTATATGTTAATGGATATTGATAAAAATACGGTAGATATGATGGATAACTTTGATGGTTCATTAAAAGAGCCTTTAGTTTTACCAACAAGGCTACCGAATTTGTTAATGAATGGAGTAAATGGTATTGCTGTTGGTATGGCTACTAATATTCCATCTCATAATTTAAATGAACTAATTGATGGAATAAATCAATTGATAGATAATCCTGAATCAACCATAGATGATTTGATGAAATATATCAAAGGACCGGATTTACCAACTGGAGGAATTATTGTTGATGGAAATAAAATAAAAGGAATTTACGAAACCGGTAGAGGTTCTTTTCACATAAGAGCAAAATATGAATTGGAAGAAAATAAAAATGGTATGAGTATAGTTATCAAAGAAATACCTTATGGTGTTCCAAAATCGGATTTAATTACTCAGATAGCAAATTATGTTACAAAACAGAAAGAAAATAAAAAAGATGTAGGAATAAAAAATATCCGTGATGAATCAGACAAAGAGGGAATCCGTGTTGTAATTGAGCTGAAAAAAAATGTAAATCCTCAAAAAATAATAAATCAGTTATTAAAGCATACATCATTACAGATTTCTTTTGCGGTTCAGATGACTGTAATTGATAAAAGAAAACCGAAAGTAATGAATTTAAAAGAAATTTTAGAAGCTTTTATAGAACACAGAATAGATGTTGTGACAAAAAGAACACAATTTGAGCTTGATAAGGCAAGAAAAAGATCTCATATTGTAGAAGGATTAATGAAAGCTTCTGAAGGTATAGAATCGGTTATAGAAATCATTAGACAGTCTGACGGTAGAGAAGATGCTATAAATAGTTTGATGGAAATAATAAATGTTACAAAAGAGCAGGCGAATGCGATTGTTGATATGAGATTAATAAGCCTTTCTAAATTGGAAGGGAAGAAACTGGAAAAAGAATATTCAGAATTAACAAAAAAAATAAAAGAAGCTATGGAAATTTTAAACAATAAAGAAAGAATGTTAGAAGTAATAAAAAAAGAATTAGAAGAAGTAAAAATGAAATTTGGTGATGAAAGAAGAACTAAAATAACAAATCAAGGATCTAAAGTAGAAGAAATGGATAATGTTGAAGAAGAAGATCTTGTAATAGTATTGACTCAATGGGGATATATAAAAGCAATGAAAAGTGATGAATATAAGGTTCAAAATAGAGGTGGAAAAGGATCAAAAGCTATAAAAAAATCTGATAATGATTTTATTATCCAGGTTTTACAAACAAATAGTTTATCAAGACTCTTATTTATAACTTCAAAGGGAAAAGCTTTTGAGCTTCATGCGTATAATATAGAAAAGAGTAAAAAAGAAACTAAGGGAAAACACATAAGTTCATATTTATATTTAGATAATGATGAAAAAATAAAAACAATAATCCCAATTGAAAATGAAAAAGATATTGAGAATAAATATATTATGTTATTTACCAAAAATGGGGTAGTAAAAAGAACATCATTAAAAGAATTTTCTAATATCAGGAAAAATGGATTAAAAGCGATAACAATTAGAGAAGATGATATGGTAATAGATGCTCTTATCGTGGAAGATAAGGATGAAGTATTGGTGATAAGTAAAAAAGGAATGAGTTTAAGATTTAAAGTATCAGATGTTAGACCTATGGGAAGAGCCGCCTCAGGAGTAAAATCAATAAAACTCAGAGAAAATGATAATGTAGTAAATGCTGTAAAAGTAGATGAAAACAAAAGCATGTTACTGATTACAGAATATGGATTTGCCAAACGTGTGAATTTTGAAGATTTTAGATTGCAAAATAGAGGTGGAATAGGGTTAAAATGCGTTAAAAGTACGTCGCGTATAGGAAATATAGTAAAAGCTTTAACTGTCACAGGAGAAAGTCATATAATAGTATTTACCAGATTAGGGAAAGCAATAAGAGAAGAAGTTTCTACAATATCAACATTGAGTAGGTACGCAATAGGAGTTAGAGCAATTAGATTGGATAAAGAAGATATGGTTGCAGATGCTGCTGTGGTGATAGAGGATGAGTGAAGAATTAAATCATATAGCAGATATGATGTTTGAAATATCAGGAAAAAACACAAAAGAAATTTTAGAGGATTTTTTTGATTCATTGAATAAGATTTTTAAACCGTTAGTTGGTGGTTTGGAAAGTGAGTATAATTATTACATTAATCAAAAAGATATAGATGATATAATATTTGATATAGGGAATTATTCTTTAAATAAAATAAAAGAAAATCAATTTCCTTCAAAAGTAGACGTAGAAAAAGATCAGATAAAGGTATATTATTCTAAAATAATTGAATTAAGAAATAATGTAGAAATAAAAGGGGTAGTATACCCCAAAGTTTTGAATAAGGAGAAATTAAGAGTAATATTTGATGTATAAGGAGAAATAAAAATTTTATGAAGGAAATTACAGAAAAACAAAAAAAAATCTTAGAATATATAGAATTTTATATCAAATTAAGGGGATATCCTCCATCTATGAGAGAAATAAAAGAATATTTTGAGTTGAAAAGCGTTTCAACGGTTTATTCTCATTTAAAATCTCTTGAAAAAAAAGGAGTTATAGAATTATCCGGAAAATCTCGAGGTATAAAAATTACACGTAAAGGGAATTCTGGTATTATAGAAATTAATGGTGAATACAAAAAAGGAAAAATTGAGTTATATAGTAAACCTAGATATATAGAATGTATTTCTGAAATTAAATTGGTTAGTTCAGCAAAAATATTAAACCTTATTTCAAAGGACGATTCAGGAGAAGACATCATTTTAATATTTAATGAAAAATTAAAAATTATAGGAAAAATATTGATAAAAGAGGTGATTGAAGATGAAAATAGTAATAGGTTCTGATCATGCAGCTTATAAAATGAAAGAACATATAAAAGAATATTTAAAGAATAAAGGAATTGAAGTTATAGATGAAGGTCCATATTCAGAAGATAGAGTGGATTATCCAATATATGCAAAAAAAGTGTGTGAAAAAGTTGTTAGCAAAGAAGCAGATTATGGAATTTTAATGTGTGGAACAGGGCTTGGTATGTCTATTGCAGCAAATAAAGTTAAAGGAATAAGGGCTACTTTGGCTTATTATCCAAAAATGGCAGAACTTGCAAGACAACATAATAATGCTAATGTGTTGGTATTGGGCGGTAGAACAATGGGGTTTGAACTTGCAGAATGGACTGTAGATACATTTTTAGAAACGTCTTTTGAGGGAGGGAGACACGAAAAGAGAATTAATCTCATTTCCGAAATGGAGGAAAATTTATGAAAATAGTTTATGATCCAAGACATGTTTTTTATTCTCCTAAAAGTGAATTTGATGGATTTAAATTAATTGAAAACATGGATAAGCCCGGGAGAATAGAATCAATAAAAGAAGTATTACAATTAAAATATGGTGATATTGTTATAGGGGCAAAAGATTTTCCGCGATCGTATTTATATTTTGTTCATTCATCTGATTATATAAATTGGTTGAAAGAAAAACAATATACTTTAGAAAACAATCAGGAATATTTTCCCAGAATGTTTGGATATGACTTTTGTATAGATACAAAAACACCTGTTAGCAAAAACACATTTGAAATGGCATGGATAAGTGCAAAATGTAGTTTAACAGGTGCAACCTTAATGCTTGAGGGGGAAGAATTGGTATATTCTTGTTCCAGACCCCCGGGGCATAATGCCGGGCTATCATATTGTGGAGGGGGATCATACTTTAACAATGCAGCTCTTGCAACGCGATATCTCCAAAAAAACGGCGATATATATATAGCAATCCTTGATCTGGATTTTTATGCAGGTAATGGTACGCAGGAAATTTTTTATGAGGATAATACTGTTTTGACTATTAGTATTCATGGAAATCCATCAACACATTATCCTTATGTTTCAGGTTTTGAATGGGAAATTGGTGAAAAAGATGGAAAGGGTTATAACATTAATTTCCCTTTAAAAGATAATATAAATGGAAGAGTATATTTACGTGTTTTAGAAAAAGCACTTTTAGAAATAGAAGATTTTGATCCGGACTTTATTATAATCCCTTTTGGTAGCAATACGCATGAAAAAGATATTTCAACATCATTTAAATTAAAGGATGAAGATTACAAAGAAATAGGAGAAATGTTATCATATTTAAATATACCAAAGCTAATCATTCAAGAAGGAGGTTTTAATTCTCAAATAAATGAAAAAGTTATAAGTAATTTGTTTGATGGATTGAATATTTGAGGTGACCAAATTGAAAAAAACTTTTTTTGAAATAGATGATGTACGAAATGTTGAAATTATAATTGATTATAATCATTTTAAAAAATATATCAATGACAAAAAATATAATAATTATATAATTTTTGACAAGAAAATAGAGTTAATAAATAAATTAAATATTAATAATGCAATATCATTGATTGGAAATGAAAGTTTAAAAAGTTTAGATAAATATTTGACCTTAATATTAAAGCTTTCAGAATATGAAATAAATTCTGTGAATATTTTTGGTGGGTATAGTGTTTTAGAATTTTCTGGATATATTCTTGAAAATTTAGGTATTAAAAAGTATAATTTTTTTCCGACTACAATAAGTTCTGCTATAATGCTTCCAATTAAGGGAGAATTTTTTTTAAATTTCAATTGGAAAAAAGATTATTTAATTCAAAAGGGATATCCGAATAAAATAATTATAGATACTATATTATTTGAAACACTCTCCAATCAGGAAGTAAAAAATATGTTTGTTATACCATACATAATAGGAAAAATACTAAATTCAAAAATTTCAAAACTCGCATTGAATTATTCGAAAATGAATTTTTCAGATATAGATTTACAAGATTTTATTTTTTATTCTTTAAAACAATGGATATATTACATAAAAAATGAACATAAATTTTTTCCGGGCGAAACAATAATAAAGTTATTTTATAATAAAAAATCCGGGTTTAACAAAAATTATACTCAAATTTTCGCAATAAGTTTTATAATCGAACTATATATATCATGGTATTATGGCTTTTTAGATTTTGAAACGTTTGAAAAAATTGAAAAAGAAATTATAAATAATTTTAATGTTCCATATAAATTGATTGAGCACATAGATTTTAAGGAATTTTATTGTAATAACAATTTTGCTCTTTTTACATCATCTGGAAAGATTATCGAATACATGATTCCATATGATGAATTAAAAAATATTTTAAAGGAAGTAAGGGAATATTTTAGAGGTGGATATTTGTGATGAGAAGACAGCAAAAAAATTGGACTTTAATTGTTATTACCATATTATTAATAATAATTCCAACAATATTGGCCATAACTACCTCATATACGTTATATTTAAAATATAAAATAAGAAATCTTGAAATTAAGATTAATGAATTAAAAAAAGTACCGGATACTAAAAAAACTGAAAATAATAAATTAAAAAGTAATTTAAATGAAGATTTAAATATTGTTGAAATAGAAAAATTTCTTAATATAAAACCAAAAGGTATAATAGAAAAAGAAAAAGTAGATATGTATTATTTAATAAAAAAAGCAAAAAGTAGTTTTCAAAATTCGGAAAATGGAGGAATTAAATTATTAAATGAAAAAGAAGCATTTTTTCAAAGTATTGATTCTTTAGAACATAAAAAAGAATATTTTTTAACAAAAGTAGCAACAAATTTATATTCGTTTTATTCAGAATCATTTAATTTTGGAATACAAAAGGTCTATACAGTTCAACTGAGACTGTACTTAACAGAAGAGGATGCGTTTTTTACGGCTTTGACTTTGCGTAATGCAGGATTGCCGGTATTTGTATATAGAGGAAGATTCAAAAATAGTGGTAAAAATTATTTTGCTATTTGTTCTGGATTATTTTCAGAAATTGAAAATGCAAAGAAATATTTAAAAAGAATAGATGAAAAGAAAATATTACAGCTTACAGGATTAAGTGTTAAAGATAGATTTTTAAAAAGTTTTGAATTAGTTGGAGAAAATGAAAATGAGAATGAATAAAATAATTATAGTTATAATTATTTTTTTAATAGCATTATTAATATATTTGTTTAACAATGAGGAAAGTAGAGATATACAGTATAGTAAATATGAAAAAATTGATTTATCGAATTTCACAATAGATGAGATTGTTAAAATTCCTGGAATTGGGATAAAAAAAGCAACTGAAATAAAAAAATATGAAGAGGAATATGGCTTTAATTCTATTGAAGATTTGAAAAAAGTTCCTGGAATTGGAGAGAAAACATATCAAAAAATAAAGAAATATTTTTATATATCTCAAAGTATATATATATTAAGAACAGTTGAGAAAATAAATTTAAATACAGCCTCATATGAAGAATTAATAAAATTACCTGGAATTGGAGAAAAGAGTGCTAAAAAAATAATAAATTATAGAAAAATAAAAAGAATTGAAAATCTGGAAGAATTAAGAAAAATAGGAATTAACAGTTCTCAAATAAAACAAATAAAGGGAGTTGTTGAATTTTGAAAATATTTTTACATGTTTGTTGTGCTCCAGATTTAGTATTAGCTCATAAAAAATTAAAGGAAAACAATATAGAATATACAACGTTTTTTTATAATCCAAATATATACCCATTTGAAGAATATGAAAGAAGATATGAAGCCTTTTTGAAATTGAAAGGAATGTGGAATTTTGACGAAAAGTCAATAGATTATAACCATAAAGAATTTTTAGATTCTATAAAAACCGTTGATGTGAAAAACGAACAAAAAAGATGTTATAAGTGTATGTATATGAGAATGGAGAAAACAGTTATTGAAGCTAAAAAAAATGGATATAATGTATTCTCAACTACCTTATTATCCAGTCCAAGAAAAAATCATGAAGATATAAAAAATATTGCTAAAGAGTTAGAAAAAAGATACAACATAAAGTTTTATTATAACAATTTTAGATCAAATAATGCAATTTCAGAAGGAGCAAAATTTTGTAAAATAAATAACATATATAGGCAACAATATTGTGGATGTGAATATTCCTTAATAGAAGCAGAAAATATCAGAAAAAAATCCTTAGAAAAAAGAAAAAAAGTATTATCCAAAATGCTTGATTTTGATTTTACAGAATTAATGAATAAAGATTTGCTGAAAATTCCAGAAGATTTATATCCTGGATATCTTTATGAATCTGGAATAGAAGTATTAAAATATTTAAAACCAAAGATTATAATAATGCGAAGAGAAATAGCGAAAGATTTTAATATAAAAAACGGAAGAAACAAAATAGGAAACTGGAAATCAAAAATTATAATTGTTTAGGGGGATATTATGAAAAATTTAGAAAGTATTGAATTAAAAATAATGAGCAGAACAAAATATATAAAAATTCTTAGAGAAGCAATGAAATACTTTTTAAAGTTAAATGATTATAACGAAGAAGAGCAAATATTCTTTATGGAACTTGCTTTAAATGAAGCTGTGGCAAATGTAATAGAACATACTTACAAGTTTGACGAGAATAGGAAAATTTTTATAAAATTTGAAATTGTAAATGATATTTTTAGTGTTTATATCCGCGATTTTGGTGAGAAAATCGACAAATCCAGCGTAAAATCCAGAGATCTTGAAGATATAAAGGATCACGGTCTGGGAGTTCATATAATAACTCAGGTTTTTGATGAAATGATGTGGAAAGATATAAATGAAGAAGGTAATTTATTGATACTAAAAAAGAATTTGGGGGACTAAAGAATGGCTATAACCAAAATAAAGGTGTCTGAAGATAAACTTAGAGCATACATGACTTTAATATATGATGGAAGAATTCCTACTGATGGTGAGTTATTAAAGATTCTTCATTCAGCAGGAGTAAAACACGGTATTAAATATGATATTTTAAGAAGTTTGGCTTTAAATCCCACGTATAATGAATCTATAGTCGTAGCGGAAGCAACAATGCCAGAAAGAGGAGAATCAGGTTATGTTGAATTGTATAAATTAGAAAAAGAAAAGAAGGAAATAAAAAATAATGAAAAGATAGATTTCAGAGAATTTGCTAAAAATATTGTAACGGTACGAATAGGTGAAAAGATAGGATTTATACATCCGCCAAAATTAGGAAAGCCTGGGAAAGATGTCTATGGACAAAAAATTCCAGGTCTTCCGGGAAATCCTGCAAAGGTTGTGTTAGGAAAAAATGTTGAAAAGGATGAAGAAGGCAATATTATAGCTACATCGTCAGGAGAATTGAAAATAAATAAGGATATAGATGGTACTGTACGTATTGAAATAGAAGAAGTATATGAAATTAGAGGAGATGTTGATTTTAATACAGGAAATATACAATTTCCAGGTAAAGTGATAATAACAGGTTCTGTAAGACCTGATTTTATTGTTGAAGCAGATGGTGATATTGAAATATATGGAGAAGTGGAACTAGCTAAAGTATTTTCTAAAGAAATGGTAAAAGTTAATGGTATAAAAGGTGGAAATAAAGGATATATAAAGGCTAAAAATATAATTGCAAAATTTGCAGAAAATGCTATTTTAGAAGCAGAAGAAAAGATTCAAATAGATAAGGCAATGATTAATTGTAAAGTTCTTTCTGCAAAAGAGGTAATATTGGATGGATATAATAGCAGAATTGTGGGAGGGCATATAAAAGCATTAAAAAAGGTAGAAGCATATTATCTTGGAAGTCCAATGGGTGTTTCTACAGAAATAGATGTAGGTGTAGATCCAAAATTATTTGAAGAATATACAAATCTAATTGAAATTACAAAACGAGATACTACAGAGTTAAAAGCTATAACCCCTCAAATCAACTCGTTATTAAAAAAAATAAAGCAGATGAAAATAAAAAATGAAACTGTATTATACTTAAAAAAATTAATAGATAGAGCGACAACTATAAAAAGTAGAGTTGAAGAAAATAGAAAAAAAATAGTTAAATTAAAAAAATTAATTGAAGAGTCAAAAAGTTCGGGAGTAGTTATTGCAAGAAAGATGCTATATTCTGGAGTTTCTATAAGAGTTAATAATAAATTATTAAGTCCTGAAAAAGGATTAAGTAGTGTTTGTGTTATGAATATAAATGATGAAATAAAAATTCATGCATATGTTCAGGGGGAATAAAAACGTTATGAAAAAATTTAAAATATTAATAATTGTTATAATGATATCTATTACAACGATATTCAGCGAGGATATAGGAAAATTTTATATAAAAACCTTTGATTCTGATAAAATGATTAATTATAACAAAATAAATATAAAAATATTTGGGTATTTAAAAAAATATTTAGAAACAGGATACAGCGGATATTTGAAATCTGCCAATGAATTAAGGGTTACTTATAATACTGAGTTAGCTATAGTGGAAAAAAAAGTTTTTGATACGATGTCTTCTATAAATCATCAAACTACAATTGAGCCAATAAAAAGGTTTGAGGAATTAAAAATAAGATATCCTGAATCATTGCTAATAAAAAGCTTACTTTTAGAATTTGAATATAGCCAGTGGTTAATTACAGGGGATCCCAAGTTGGCTAAAATAATATTAAACAAAATTAAAGATATTGAAAATATAATGGGGGAAGCCCCATTTACCGTTTATTATAAAGCGAATTTTTTATATAAGTCCAATATATATGGAGATAAAAAAGAAGCTTATAATATTATAAAAAAAGGTGTTCTGGAGTTCCCGGATAATAAAAAAATAGTTGAAACATTTTTGATAATATCAAGTCAATTAAAAAAGGAAAAAGAGGATAAAGAAATTTTTGAAAAAATAGCTAGAATTTATTTAAAAGAACCTGAAAACAAAGAAAATATATTATTATTAATTGCAAAATATTTTTTTGAAATTGGTAATAAAGATTTTGCAAAAGAAATATTAACTGAAAGAATTCTTAGTAATTCAAGAAATGCGGGAATATTATTTTTAACATATGAATTATTAGGGGATTATGCAGATACAAATATTCAGAAAATGAACTATTATCAAAAAGCATTAAAATATAAATCCGAAAGTTCAAGGGTAATGTCAAAATGGGCGTTATCAATGTTAAAAGTTGATCGAGAAAAATATAAAACATTGGCAAGAATTGCCTTAAACAAGGCCGTGACATTAGATGCTAATATTTCAGAAGAAGCTAAGAAAGCACTTTCTGATTTACGAACAGAAGTAAAAATAGAAGTGTTTTTAAACTATGTTTTACCAATAATATTATTTATTATAATTTCAATAAGCATTTTAATTTATTATGAAAAAAGAAAAGAAAGAAAAGAAAAAGATTTTCTTTTAAAAGTTAGTAAAGAAGGTGAGGATAATGAATGAAAAAAAGGTTCTGGATAAAGGATTTATAAAATTAATAGATATACTTGGTGATGATAAAGCAGCGGTAAGAGCTGCAAGAGTTTCATATGGAAAAGAATTATCTGATAATAATAGAGATAAGAAATTAATTTTCTATTTAATGGAGCATAAGCATCATAGCCCATTTGAGCATCAGGTTTTTACATTTCATGTAAAAACACCTATTTTCATTGCAAGGCAGTGGATGAGACATAGAATAGGAAGTTATAATGAAATTTCACGTAGGTACACAACTAAATATTCAGAAGAATTTTATATTCCGGATCACATAAGAATACAGGATACTAGAAACAAACAAGGATCAATAAAAACAAATGATGCTAAATTATTTGATGAAGCAATAAATATAATAGAAGGTTTTTATAATAAAGCATATGAAAATTATAAAAAATTATTGAATATGGGTGTCTCCCGTGAAATGGCAAGAATGGTTTTGCCTGTTGGACAATATACACAATTTTATTGGACGGTAAACACACGAAGTTTAATGAATTTTTTAAATCTCAGAGCAGATTCTCATGCTCAATGGGAGATACAACAATATGCAATAGTATTGGCTAAAATATTTAAAGAGAAATTGCCATGGACATATGAAGCATTTTTAAAATTTGAATATAGGGGAGATTTGTTAAGATGACTTTAATAGAGTTAATGAATAAAATAAATGCAAGATTTATACATTCTCCAGAAGGCGCAAAGTATATAGAAATAGAATATGCCGGAGCATCAGATTTAATGAGTGATTTTTTAGCTTTTTCGAAACCAAATATGTTGATAATAACAGGTTTAGCAACTCCTCAAACATTAACAACAGCTTCAGTGGTTGATGCGAGTGCTGTTTTATTTGTTAGAGGCAAAGTAATACCGCAAAAATTTTTAAAAATAATTGAAGAATGTGAAATTCCTATTTTAACAACAGATTATTCTATGTATTATACATGTGCAAAATTATACAAATATGGGATAAAAGATGCAATGGAAACAGACAAGGTTGATGAAAATGAAAAATAAAAATAAAGAAAGTAAATTATTGGAAACAATTTTAGAAATGTTTTCAGATACGAAAATCGGAGAAATAATGACTTCACCAGTTATTGTTGTTACTCCAGAAACTTCTATTAAACAGGTAAAAGATATAATGAAAATAAAAAAAATTTCAGGATTGCCAGTTGTCAAAAAAGGGTTGAAAATAGAAGGTATTATAAGTATAGAAGATATAATTAATGTATTGGAAAAAGGCAATTTAAAAGATCCTGTGATAAAATGGATGACAGAAGAGGTTAAAGTGTTAAATGAAAAAGATACTCTGGCCGATTTTATACAAATATCAAGAAAATACAATTTTGGAAGATATCCGGTAATAAATGATGAAAAAAAGGTTATAGGTATAGTTACAAAATACGATATTATATCGTGGTTGTTTGAAAAACTCGGTACAATATACATTCATGATAACAGAAGAGAAAAAATATTAGACCAGGAATATATCTCTAAATTAACAGATGAAATATTAGATGACAAAAAAATATCGTTTAAATTTGAAATAAGCTATAATGATATACAAAAAATCGGTATAGGTGCAACAAAATTAAAAAGTTTTTTAAAAAATAAAAGTATAGATGAAAAACTAATTAGAAAGATTTCCATATCAACATATGAAGCGGAAGCGAATGTAGTGATACATTCAAATTCATATGGTGAAATATATTGTTGGATTTTTGAAGATAATATAAGATTATTGGTTAAAGATTACGGAAAAGGAATTGAGAATGTTGAATTAGCAATGCAAGAAGGATTTTCTACAGCTTCTGAGGACGTCAGATCTCAGGGTTTTGGTGCGGGAATGGGCCTTCCAAATATGAAAAGGTTTTCGGATAAAATGACAATAATTTCAGAAAAAGGAAAAGGAGTAATAATAGAAATGTTATTTTATAAAGATTAAAACAACGGGGTGAAAAAATGAAATTGTCAAAAATATTAAAAAATGGATATGTTGAAAAAGTATATATATTTAATGAAAATGTTGAAATAAAAAATGGATATATAGGTGATTTACTCAGTGAAATAATGCGTAACGCCCCTTCTTGTTCAATATGGTTAACCCATCAAACACATCCAAATATTGTAGCAGTAGCTTCTATTGTTGAAACAAACACAATAATAATACCAGAAAGATTTGAATACGAAGAAGAAACTATAGAAAAAGCAAAAGAGAATCAAATAAATCTATTAAAAAGCAAATATGATATATTTAAAACTGCAGGAATAATATATAATGAATTAAGAGAGGAATAAAAATGGCAGAATTTTATGGAAATTTTCATATACATACTGTAATTTCTCCATGCGCAAATATAACAATGACACCCGATATTTTTCTGGAGTATTTAAATGGGATTAATTGGATTTCAATAACAGATCATAACACAGCACGGCATATAAGACTATATTCAGAAACTTTAAAAAGAACAGATATAAAAGTTATACCCGGAATAGAAGTTACAACCAGAGAAGAAGTGCATATTTTAGTTTATTTTGAAAATATAGAAGATGCAGAAGAATTTGGTGAAATTATAGAAAAACATTTAATAATAAAAGATTATGATCAGGAAAAATTAGGATACCAAATTTTGTGTGATGAAAAAGGTGAATTTAAAAAAATAATTGAAACTCCATATTTTGGAAGTGCTACAAATCTACCTATAGAAAAAATATACAAATTATCTAAAAAATATAACTCGTTATTTATTCCGGCACATATTTTCAGATATAATGGTTTGATAACAAATCTGGGCATTCCGCCGGAAACCATAAATATGGATGCTGTTGAAATAAAGTCAGAAGAAGAAATGAAAAGAGCTAAAAAAGTTGGATTTCGGAAATTTATTATTAATACAGATGCGCATATACCAGATCAACTAAAGCCATCGTGTAAAATAATTGCAAACAAAAGAAATTTCCATAATTTTAAAAAAGCTATATATGAAAGTAAGGTGATACCGATTTGGCAACATTGAGAACTATTAGTGATCATATACTGGATATATGTGAGAACGCGATTAAATCTGGAGGAGATAACGGATATTTAGTAATAATTGAAACAAAAGATATATTTAGATTTTGTATAGCGGACAATGGAAAAGGGATGAGTGAAGAAGAGATAAAAAAAGCACTTGATCCATTTTATACAACTAAAAAACAAAGAAAGAAAAAGTTTGGTCTTGGGTTGTCTTTTTTAAAATATTCAGCTGAGATAACAAGAGGATATTTTAAAATATATTCTAAAAAAAATAAAGGAACTACAGTTATAGCAGAATTTAATCTAAAACACATAGATTGTCAACCAATTGGAAATATAACAGAAATGTTATTAAATCTTTTAAATAGAAGTAATGGATTTTCATGGGAAATAACAAGGTTTTTCTTAAAAAACGGATATAAAATAGAAACAAAGTATTTGAATGAAACCTTTGATATAACAAATCCAAGAGAATTATTGGTAATAAAAAAATATATAATGGAGTTAGAAAAACAAATTAAGGAGGTAGTTAAATGAAAAAAAAGTTGCTATTGTTTGTAGTTTTAAGCCTTTTTATCAATATTTTTTCATTAATGACAGTAGAAAAAGTTGTCTTTGAAAGTACAAATGGAAAAATATCATTTATTGAAAATGAATTAAAAAAAGTATTATCAGAATATGATATAACAGATAATTCATTAGTTGGTGATATAGATATAAAGCTGGCTATAGATAATATTCAAAAGAAATATCCGTATTTTTCATCTATTTCATACAATTATTTAGAAGATGAAAAAGAGCTAAAATTTATATTTAAATTGAATCCTGAAGTTGTAAACGTTAAATTTAAAGTATTAGGAGATAAATTGCTTGATTTATCTAAAATAGCTACAAAAGTATATACAGAAAAAAACAAACCTTTAAATATAAATGAATATAAAAAAGGATTAGAAGAAATAAAGAAATATTATAATGAAAATGGTTATATGTATATAGAAGTATTCAGCAATATAAAATTAAATGCAGATGGAATAACATTAGAGGCAACAAAAATAAATTCTAAAATGGAATCAGATAAAAATACTCTGGTTTATGTCATAAAAGAATATGATTTATGGGATATAGAATTAGATGGAGAAATAAAACAAATAGATAAAAAAGAATTAAAAAAGGTATTTGGATTTAATTTTAGAAAAGATTGGGAAGATAAATTTTTCTTATTCAGATCAGATGTAAAAGCAACATATCCTAAAATTGAAGATATTCAAAGAATATTTCAGTCATTACAACAGCTTCCGTATTTTTCTAAAGATACAAAAATATCTATAAAACCTATAAATATTGAGAAAACACCAGGTGGAGATTTAACAATAGTTTTATCAGGAAATTTAAGAAAAATACTTGAAAAACCATCTTTGATAAATAAAATAGATATTGATGGAAATGAGAGTATTCAAAAGTTTGAAATTTTAAATAAATTAAAGCAATCTAAAATTTCTGAAAATTCAACAATTACAAACATCGAGATATTACATAGCTTAAAAAGTTTAAAAGATTATTATAATACATTAGGATATCCATTTGTTGATATAAATGTAGAATATGAAACTAATAAATTAGTATATAAAATAATAGAATATAAAGTTGGAGAAATAACTATAAACGTTAATCCAGAGAAGAAAACAAAAGATTATTTGATAAAACCGGCGATAAAATTAACTTCAGGTAAAGTTATAAAAACAAAGGATATACAGGATACATATTATGCATTATCAGGAACAGGCTTTTTTGGAAAAGTTAATATATATCCTTATAATCAAATTGGAGATAAAGTGGATTTTAAAATAGACATTACCGAGAAAAACAAGCCAGGGAAATTTGTTGGAGGAGTAACATATACAATGCCAGAAAACGCACCATGGTATATGGGATTTCTTGGCCAGATAGAGCTTCAGTGGGCTAATCCGTTTGGATTTGGACAGACATTTAACATTTCGACCAATATTAATCCGTTATCCAATACGTATATTTTTAATGGAGGATATGGAATAAAGAATTTATATGGTTCTAAATTTTCATTTAAAACAGATTTAAAATATGGAATGTACGATGAAAATGTGGGGATACCTCAGGAAAATATAAGTGGAGAAGCAACAGTTTCAAATAAAATATCTTTTTCTGTATCTCCTAATTACAATATAGATGATTTTAATAATATAAATATGAATTTTAGTTATTCCGAAACAAAATTTAATTCGAAAACTATTTTACAAAAAAAGCAAATAAGTGGCGGAATCGGATATACATATTCGCGACTTGATTATCCGTTCAGACCTTATAATGGGCTATATAACAATGTTCAGATATTTGGCGGATTGAACACATTAAATACTAATGAATATTATTATGGTGGATATATGGAAAATAAAATTTTCAAAACATATTATAAATTTACTTTTGCAAATAGGTTTAAATTAGGTTATGTGAAAGATGATTTTGATTTATATGATTATTATTTGGGTGGAATGTATACTATTAGGGGATATGATTTTTCAACCAGAACAGGAAATATGATGGCATTAAATAATACAGAAATTCAGTATCAATTAAACAGAGAGAACGTCCCCGTTGATTTATATTTATTTTTTGATATAGGAAATGCAAATAATGTGGATTTAACAAAAGAATATTTATGGTCATATGGAATAGGTGTGAAATTAACATTACCAATGATTGGTCCAATTCGATTTGAAGGGGCATTTGATACAAATAATAAATTTAAATGGACATTTGGTTTTGGTCCTGTATTCTGATAAAAGGGCAATTATGCCCTTTTTTTTATACAATAATAGATTATAGTATTTATTAATATAGTATATATTGATGAAAAAACTTAAAAATTTTGAAAAAATTTGATATACTATACATTGAATAAAAATCAAAAGGAGTGAAAAACGTGGCTAAAGATAAAGAAAAAAAATCTGGAAGATTAAAAAGACTGATTTCCTTATTTTTTTGGTCAATATTTATAACTTTAATAATAATTTCTCTCGTTTACATTAATTTTGAATTTAATAGATTAAAAATACTAAATCTTAGTATAGATAAAGATTGGAAAAGTTTTGTGGCATATATGCTACAAAAAGTTCCTGTTCTCAAAGATAAAGTAAAATATGAGTATTTAGATGTAGGAAATGCATACATTATACAAGAAAAATTAATTGATGAAAGATTAAAAGAGTTGGATTTGAAAAGTGAACAAATAAAAAATCAATTGGAAGAATTGAAAAAACTTTCAATTCAAATTCAAAATGATTCAAATAAATTGGAAGAAGCAAAAAAAGTATTTGAAAATGAAAAAAAATTATTTGAAGAAGAAAAAAAGGTTTTTGAAGATTATAAATATAGAATTAATAAACTTGCAGAATGGTTTGCCTCCTCGACTCCTGCAAATATAGCAGTAGCTTTATCAAGGGATGAAGTGAGTATTGATTTAATTGTAAATGCTTTACTTATATTACCTTCTGATACAGCAGCGGAAATAATACAGGCTTTAGCCCAAATTAATCCAACAAAAGCTGCAAATGTTATTTCAAAAATAGGGGAGGTGAAAAACAAATAGGAGGGAAAAAATGACAACGAATTTATTAATATCAAATGTTTTAAATAACAAAGTTAGTGTCAAACAAAATAAAAAGATAGAAAAAATCACGAATTCAAAAAAATTTAATATTAATGAATATATAGTTAATAATAAAAACAATACATTAGAAAAAAATAATAATATACTTATAAAGAAACTTTCAATTAGTATAAAAAAAATATACTTACCAAAAAAATCTTCTAATAAAATAAAAAAAATCCCATTAGGGAAAAACTTAAAACCTGTACGAAAAAACTTCAAATTTAAATCCTTCAGTGTGAATCTTATGAAAAAAAATAATAATGTTAAAAATTTTAATAATGATAAATTAAAAATTTCCAGAAAAATTTTTCTGGAAAGTGTTGTTTTTTCAAAAAATACCAAAGAAATAAATAAAGTAAATAAAATAATAAAAGAATTAATAGGAAAAGAAAAGGAATTACCAGAAGGGATAAAAAAAGAAGTAAAAGAATTAAAAGAAATGATAGAAGCGGGAAAAAATGAAAAAAGCGAAAAAACAGATTTTAAATTAATAGAAGAAATAAAAGTGGAAAATAAAATAGAAAATATAGAAAAAAAAGGACAAAAAGAAGGAGTAAAGATAAAAGAAATATTTGCAACAGAGGAAGTGAAAGATAAGAAGATAGAAACAAAAAACACAGAAAAAATAAAAGGAAAGATAAATAAAAAAAAAAAAAAAATAATAAAGAAAAAAAAAAGAAATAACAGAAAGGATAAAAAAAAAAGATTATATAT